>JBBRID010000059.1:0-13375 GCA_038221635.1 Burkholderiales bacterium | reverse complement strand
CTCGAGGAACTTCTCCATGTAGACCTCGGGGTTGCCGAAGGCTGCCCCGGCCTCGGCCCGCGTGGTCTGGACCGCGTTGATCAGTGCGGCCTCGGTATGCACGACCCGCATGCCGCGTCCGCCACCGCCACCCGCCGCCTTGATGATCACCGGATAACCGATGGCTCGCGCCTGCCGGATGCATTCCTTGGGATCTTCAGGTAACGCGCCTTCCGAGCCGGGAACACAGGGAACGCCGGTGCGGATCATCGTCTGCTTGGCCGTCACCTTGTCGCCCATCATGCGGATCGACTCAGGCGACGGTCCGATGAAGGTGAAGCCGCTGCGTTCGACCCGCTCGGCAAAATCTGCGTTTTCAGACAGGAAGCCGTAGCCGGGATGGATCGCCTCTGCGTCGGTTACTTCGGCGGTCGAGATGATCGCAGGCATGTTGAGATAACTGGCCGCCGATGGTGGCGGGCCGATGCAGACCGCCTCGTCTGCCAGCTTTACATATTTCGCGTCCCGGTCGGCTTCGGAATAGACGACCACCGATTTGATGCCCATCTCGCGGCAGGCGCGCTGAATGCGCAGCGCGATCTCGCCTCGGTTGGCTATGAGTATTTTCTTGAACATGGTGCCTCGGCTCGATCGCTCAGCGGGCTGCGCCCGCAGCGCAATGTGGCTGCGCCGCCACGCCTGCGGCGTGGTCGCCTCGGTTGGCTATGAGTATTTTCTTGAACATCAATCTCTCCAGCCCACATGACCACTCTCGCGCAGCCGGAAGGCGTCTAGATCGAGGACTTGCGCGGAACCGGCTTTGCCGGGCCGCTGCAAGAGCCCCCTCGGGGGGCAGCGACCAGCGGGAGCGTGGGGGCTAATTCTCATTCGATATGAAAGAGCGCCTGGCCATACTCGACCGGCTGGCCGTTCTCGCACAGGATTCGCGTGACCGTGCCACTCTTGTCGGCTTCGATCTCGTTCATGATCTTCATCGCCTCGATGATGCAGACCGCCTCGCCTTCCTTGACCGTCGAGCCCACTTCGATGATCGGTTTGCTCCCGGGGCTCGATGAGCGATAAAAGGTTCCGACCATCGGCGATTTGACGACATGGCCAGACGGTTTGGGTTCTGCAGGTGGCGCCGCGGCCACTGCAGCTGCTGCCATGACAGGCGCGCCCACCGGCATCTGAGACGGCGCATGCACCTGATACGCCAGCGGCGCAGCGGGTTCTGATTTGACGATCCTGACCTTGCCATCTGCTTCGGTGATCTCCAGTTCGGAGATATTTGAATCCGAGACCAGGTCGATCAGGGTCTTGAGCTTGCGCAGGTCCATCTGGACATCCTCCGAAAATAAGTTCAACGCCATGCCGCGTCGAACTGCATTCATCTTTTGGTTTTCGGATCCGATCGGGATACAAAGCCGCTCGAGCCTGGCGAATTTCTTGGCGGTATCCCGCCCTTCCGTGGTCGGCCCGTCAATCAGATCCGACAACGCAGGGTGCGGAGTTTATGCGTTTTACGCTCAGTTGCGAGCAAATGTGAATGAAAACCGCCTCAGGCTCTTTCAGCGAACGTCTCGGAACCAGTTGTTCAGTCTGGCTTCATCAACTGCACCGAGGTGTTTGTCAGCCAATTGGCTGTTGCTGTCGAACACCACCGTATACGGCAGTTGGCCGCCCGCGTTGCCTAATTCGCGGCTCAGTTTGACACCTTCAAGGCCAGCCAGCGCAATCGGAAAGCCGATCGGCAAGCGCTGAAGGTAGGCGCGAACCGGCGCCGACTGATCAACCGCCAAGCCTACCACTTGCCATCCGCGCTCGCGGTGAAAGCTGTCGAGAAGCGGCATCTCCTTCAGGCACGGCGGACACCAGGTTGCCCAGAAGTTGAGCAGCAGCGGCTTGCCGCGGAACTGCGCCACCTGCAGTTGTCCGCCGTCGGGCTGATCGAACGACATGTCCCAAAACGCCTGGCTGGCCGCCGCGTACGGCGGGTCGCCGGCCAGCTTGCGCCATGCGAAGCTGGCCCCAGCGCCCGCGCCAATCGAAGCGAGGCCGATTGCCAGCCAATGGCGGCGGGCAATGCCGCTGGCAGTTGGCCGCTCGCTCATTGATCCGGCTCGTCGAGCAGCTTGCGCAGCGCGTCCAGATTGCCGCGCGGACTGCGGCCCTGCCCATCGGGCCGCAGGGCGCCCCGCAGGTCGTCGTGGTCGAGGATGCTGAGATGAACCGTCACCCGCTCGGACAACGCGGCGCAGGGGCTGGCCACGCTGAGGACGTCGATCGAATCGTTGCGCGGCCCGGTCGTGCTGCCGACCTCGTAGGCCACCCCCTTGTCGATCAGCGCCAGTTCGGCTTCCTTGGAATCGTCGCAGAACAACTGCAGGTGGACGGCGTTAAGTCGTGTCGCGGTGCCGCGCCAGACCGCTCCGGTCAAATACGGCCGGAATGCTGCCAGGCGCTCCATCCAAGACAGCGCGACTTCGCGCAAGGCGCGCAATTCGAAAGGCTGGGTATCGGCGCAGAAGATATCGATGTAGCTGCGGACTTCATCCTCGATCTGATCGTTGTTCGGCAGCTCTGCGCGGCGCGCTCCAGCGCGCCCGAGGTCGCGCGCCGCCCTGCGTTTGGCCGGACCGTACTCCATGCCTTCCTCGACCACCAGCCGCGCAGCGGCCATCGCGATTTCCGCTGAAAGTCTCGAAACCATCTGGATATTGTAGGAAAGCGCCATGACCATCACGGCAGTTCGACCCCGCCCATCCGCGCAACGATGGTGGCGGCACGGCCATTCACATATGCGGAATTCGGACGCTTCTCGAAGCGCTTCGGCGCCGGCAGCATGACCGCCAGGTGCGCTGCCTGACTGGCGCTGAGCCGGGCTGCGCTGCTGGCGTAATAGTACCGGGCTGCTGCTTCGGCGCCGAACAAGCCCTCGCCCCATTCGACGTTGTTCAGGTAGATCTCCAGGATTCGACGTTTCCCGAGCAGGGTCTCAAGCATGAAGGTGATTGCAAACTCCTGCGCCTTGCGTGGGATGCTGCGCTCAGGTCCCAGAAACAGGTTCTTCGCGAGTTGCTGGGTGATCGTCGATCCGCCGACGACCTTTGGTGCCACGCGTTTCGGCGGGCTCGGCGGGGCGGCTTTCGGCCGCGCCTTGGCGGCCGCGCGTTTTTCCAGTTGTTCGTTGAGCTTGGCGGCGCGGACTTCGGCGATCTGGTTACGCTCCCAGGCGCGTTCCAGCGCATCCCATTCGACTCCGCTGTGCTCGGCAAAACCGGCGTCCTCGCTGGCAATCACGGCCCGCTTGAGTTGCGCCGAAATCTGCTCGTCGTTCACCCACTCCTGGCGCCAGGCAATCTGGTGTTTTTCCACCAGAAGCCGCCAGGCCTCGGAGCGCTGGAAGGTGGTCGACTGCGGGTCGACGACCGCCATCAACGCGACCCGGCCAACGAAATAGATCTGCAAACCCAGCGCGGCGATCAGCAGCAGCAGCAACAGCCGCCAGGCGCCGCCCAAAATTCCAGTGCCCGAGCGCTTCATCGGGATTCAGTCTGCAAACGCTCGCGCAGGGCCTGCAGGACCTCCGCTGTGGCTGGACGAATACCTCGCCACACATCGAAGGCTTCTGCGGCCTGCTCGACCAGCATGCCCAGCCCATCGCGGCCGACGGCACCGTGCGCGGCAGCCCAGTCCAGGAAACCCCGGGACGCGACGCCGTACATCATGTCGACGGCGAGAGCGCCAGGGCGCAGAACGCTTCCGGCCAAGGGCACGCCGGCCGACTGCAGGCTGCTGGCGCTGCCGTTGATGACAAGGTCGAAGCCGCTACCCGGCGCGTCGAGGCCGCCGGCTTGCAGGTCGACCTCGCAGCCAAGCGCCAGCGCAGCGTGGCGGTCGACGAGTGCCAGCGCATTGGTCAGCGTGCGGTTGACGACCCGGATCAACCTGGGTCGCGCCTGCAGCAACGTTCCCAATGCACCCGAGGCACCCCCACCGGCGCCCAGCAGCAGCACCGTGCGGCCGCGGATCTCGACGCCGGCGTTGTTCTCGATGTCGCGAACCAGTCCGACGCCGTCGGTATTGTCTGCATACCAGCCTTCGGCATCGAAACGCAACGTATTGGCGGCTCCGGCCAGGGTCGCCCGGGCGCTGCGGCGCGATGCCAGATCGTGGGCCTGGAACTTGAACGGAACCGTCACGTTGCAGCCGCGGGCCGGGCCTTCCACGCCATCGAGTCCGCTGGTCGATACCGCGAAGTCCATTGCCGTCGCACGGAAGCCGTCGAGCGCCGCCAGCAGCCTTCCGTAGTGCAATACCTGGCCGGTTGCCTGTACGAAGGCGGCGTGAATGAATGGCGATTGGCTGTGCTGCACCGGATTGCCGAGGACGACATAGCGGTCGATGGCGCGGGCAGCAGAAGTCGGTTCGGACGGGCGGTTCATGGGCGGGCGCTGAGGGTCGTCTGCAGGGCTTCGTTGCGGGTGAAACGAAACCGCGACGTGATCACCAGCTCGTCGGCCTCACGACGCATCGCGGGTGTGAAATCTCCGTACGGCGACGCTGCATTGACGATGGCGACGGCGTAGCGATCGAGGATCGGTGAACCCGATGAATGAACGATGCTGGTGTCGACAATCTTGCCGCTCGCGTTGACAGTGACGTTCATAGTCAGGTCGCCGTAGAGCTTGTTGCCCTGGTGGACCGGAAAATTGCGCGTGCCGCGATCTTCCACCTTGCGGCGCAGGTGATCGTAATACTGCGCATAGGCCTTTTCCTTGGTTGCCGGGCTGATGTAGCGGCGGCGCGGCCGGATGTTGTCCTCGTTGACGCGCTTTTCGATCTCGGCCAGCAGTTGCAGCAATTGGCGGCGGCGTTCTTCGTCGGCCTGTTGCTGCGGCGTCCCCTGTTCGCGGATCGGAGCAGGCACCGGCAGCGTAGCCAGCTCGCGTCGAACGACGGCGAGGAGCTGTTCCTGCGCTTGCTGCAGCTTCTCGATCATCACATGTGTTTCCTGATCGGAATCGCCGATCTCCAGCATGTTCGATGCCGGCAACGGGGAACTGCTGCGTCCGCTAGCGGCGTCGCCGCCGCCCGCCAGGTTCGCCTGGGCAATGGCCAGCGCCTTGACGGGCGCTTCTCCGGAACGCGAATTGACGAGGATGACTTCCATCGGCGCGTCTTCGAGAACGCGCTTGAACGGCTGCGGGTCGACGAAACGCACGCTGATGAAGGCAGCGTGAACGCCGATCGACAACAGGATAGCAAGCTGCAAGGTCGTCAGTTTTTTCCACATGGTCACGCGCTGTTCATGAATCCCGGGCTGGCTCCGACGGCGCACCTTCCGCCGCCTCCTCCTGATTCTCCTGGACATCGATGGCCAGCTTCAAGGGGCCGCTGCCTTCGCTGCTGCCCTCATCGGATCCATCGTCAGGATCGTCGGCGACCCCTTCAACAGAGACGACCGTGCGCAGGTCGTCGAGTCGAATCGTTACCTTGGCCTGCAGGTCGAGTGTCAGCAGGTCATGGCTGGCCACGCGCACGCGCACCAGCGCACCACGCGGCAGGTTTTCTGCGCCAAGCGCCCGGAATACCAGCGGCAAGGTTTCGGCGCGAACCAGTCCGTCCTTCATCACCGATGCGTCGAGTTCCTCGATGCCGTTCTGCGCCAGGTAGCGAAGCGTCCAATAGCGCTCGATCGCCGACTGGAATCCGTTGTAGGCGCTGTATGCGGCGTCGAAGGCCGAAATGATCGAGAACAGCGCGGCGTCGCGCGGCTTGAATGGCGCGGCCAGTGCCGCTGTCGTTCCGTGGCGCGCACAGGTGATGATCTGCCACTGATTGACGAGATCGACATACCGGCGCAGCGGTGAAGTGGCCCACGTATATTGGGCCACGCCCATGCCGGCGTGCGGTGCGGGCTTCACACCCATGCGCACCTTGATGCCGGGTGCCATGCTGGCCTGGCTGCGGTAGATGCCGGGCACGCCGCAGTCGGCGATCCAGCGGCCCCAGGTGCTGTTGGCGAGGATCATCGCCTCGGCGACGATCAGGTCGAGCGGCGCGCCGCGCTGGCGGGTGGTGATCTGCACGGTCTCGCTGCCGTCCGGCTCGTCGCCTTGCTTGTTCTCGAGGCGGAAATTGTAGTCCGGTCGATTGAAATTTTCCGGTTTGCCGCGAACCACCTCACGCACCGATTTCAGCTGACGGGCGAGCCGGAAGGCAAAGCGCAGTTCCTCGCCGAAGGCGTAGTCGGCCGGCGCTTCGCCAGTCAGACTCGCCTCGGTAACGATTGCATCGAGCTGGTCGTGGCGCAGGTTGGCGGCGATCGTGATCCGGTCGAGCCGGGTCTGCGAGGACCTGATTTCGAGCGTCGCCTCGTCGATCGTCACGTACAGCGAAACGGCGGGGCAGACGCGATCGGCGAGCAGGGTGTAGGCCTGTACCACCTCGTCGGGCAGCATCGTCAATTTGTGGCCGGGCATGTAGACGGTCGACAGGCGCTCGCGGGCGAGCTTGTCGAGCGGCGAGTCGACTGCGAAGGCGAGCGCCGGTGCGGCGATGTGGATTCCGAAGGTGACCGAGCCACTGCCCAGACCCTGCACCGACAGCGCGTCGTCGATCTCGGTCGTCGCTGAATCGTCGATCGAGAAGGCCTGCACGTCGGACAGCGGCAGTTCCTCCTTGATCAGCGGTGCGCCCAGTGTCGGAAAGCCAGTGCCTTTCGGAAAATTCTCGAACAGGAACCGTTGCCAATGGAACTGGTACGGCGAGCTGATCGCCCCCGCTGCCGTCAACAGATCGAGTGGTGCGCGGTGTGACTGCTTCGAGGCTTCGACGACGGCCTTGTATTCGGGTGCATTCTTGTCGGGCCTGAACAGGATCTTGTACAGCTGGTCACGCACCGGCGGCGGGCACACGCCAGCCGCCAGTTCGATGGCCCAGCCCGAGATCTGCTCAGCCACCTGCTTCTTGCGCTCGATACCGAGCAACGCCGCCTTGACGATCTCTTCCGGCGCCTTCTTGAACAGCCCCTTGCCAAGGCGGCGAAAATAATGCGGCGCCTCGAACAGGCGGAACAACATCGCGGCCTGGGTCGCGATGTCGGCCTTGTCGCTGAAATAGTCGCGCGCCAACTCCGAGAAACTGAAATCCTCCTCGGGCGCAAACTCCCACGCCAGATCGAGCTCGATCTCGGACGCCTTTTCCTGCGCAGCGGCAATCAACTCGGCAGGTTGCGGTTGCTCGAATTTCAACAAGACATTGACCGCCTTGACCTTGACCCGTTTGCCGGATTCGAGTTCGACCTGGGCCGACGTGTCGGCCTCCGACATCACGCGGCCGGCGAAAAACTTGCCAGCATCTTCAAACAATGCATACATGGCGTGATTGTCGCTGTTCGGCACCGTCCCGGGAGGTCGGCAACCCGGTGCCGGTCAGTGCCTGGCGTTCTCATGGAGCGACATAGAGCTGCCTCACTAACGAATGACGCTGACAGGCGGGCATCGAGCTTCTATAGTCGTAGCGATCCGCCCAGCCGCTTCAAGGGCCGGGCGGGCAATTCCACAAACACATCCACCAACACACGCGACGGGTCGGCAATGGTCAAGAAACTCAAGCAGATGGCCGGCAAGCAACCTGGCCCAGGCAACATGTTTGACCGCGCGCTGGCCGGCTCGGTGAAAGAGTCGGCGCAACAGATCTGGCTGGCCGGCATGGGTGCATTCGCGAAGGCGCAGGAAGAGGGCAGCAAGGTATTCGACGCGCTGGTCAAGGACGGCGTCACGCTGCAACGCAAGACCCAGGCCGCTGCCGAGGAGAAGATCGGCGAGGTGGCCAGCCGCGTCACCAACATGGCAGGCGATGTCGGCAGCAAGGCCGGTCAGCACTGGGACAAGCTCGAATCGATCTTCGAAGTGCGCGTCGCCCGCTCGATGGGTCGGCTGGGCGTGCCGACCGCCAAGGAAATGGCCTCACTGCGCGAGCAGATCGATGCCTTGAGCGCCGAAGTGGAGCGCCTGGCCAAAAGCTCAAAGCCGGCGTCGCAGACCGCAGGTGCGACAAAGCGCGCAACGCCGGCCAAGAAGGCTGCCGCCAAAGCCCCAGTCAAAACGACTGTCAAGCGACGCAGTCCGGCAAAGAAGGCGTCCGCGGCGTCGAAGGGCTGAGCGGCGATGCGCTCGGCGGCACGTGAGCAGCGCCGCGTGTCGGTCAGTGTCGCAACGTCAGGCGCCGAGGTGACCAGGAAACAGCCACAGCAGACCGGCGGTCATCGTCAGGTAGCGCGCGAACTTGCCGATCGCCATATAGGCCAGGCACGGCCAAAACGGCAGCGCTAGCCAGCCTGCGACCGCACACAGGGGATCGCCAACCAGCGGGATCCACGACAACAGGCAGGTCTTCGGCCCGAAACGCTTCAGCCAATCGAGCGCGCGCAGGTGCGCCGGACCGTGATGGAAATGTTCGAACGCCCGTTCGGCGCCTCGACCCATCCACCAGCTGAGCGCGCCACCCAGTGAGTTGCCCACAGTCGCAACGACGATCGCCGGCCAGAACATCGACGGATTCAGTTTGACCAGGCCGAAAACCGCGGGTTCGGAGCCGAGCGGCAACAGGGTTGCCGAAACGAACGACACGACGAACACCGTGCTGAGTCCGAATTGCGGAAGCGCCAGCGCGGTCATCAAGACTGTCAGATGAGCTTCGAACCAGGCACTCATGGGCCGCGATTATGTGCTGGCGAAGGGTGTCGCGCTTCCAGCCGTCAAATTGCCCGAATGCGTGGTTTTTCGTCGCCGATGCAGGCGATGACCACTGGCGGGTGCCGCTATACTTCCGCCTCCTTTTTGAGCAGCCTGAACATTTCGTCCAGGCCCGTCGAAGCCTCATGGCTCCCTTGCGCATCGGCCCGATCGAACTGGCCAACCGATTGTTCGTGGCACCGATGGCCGGTGTCACCGACAGGCCTTTCCGCAAGATGTGCAAACGGCTCGGTGCGGGGCATGCAGTCAGCGAGATGGTGACTTCGCGCAAGGATCTCTGGCACACCCTGAAGACCAGTCGGCGCGCCAATCACGACGGCGAGGCGGCGCCGATTGCGGTGCAGATCGCCGGAACCGAGCCGTCGATGATGGCCGAGGCCGCGGTCTACAACATCGATAGGGGCGCCCAGATCATCGACATCAACATGGGTTGCCCGGCGAAGAAGGTCTGCAACGTCTGGGCAGGTTCGGCACTGATGCAGGATGAGCCGTTGGCGCTGCGGATCATCGATGCGGTGGTCGCTGCCTGTGCGCCACGCGGCGTGCCGGTGACGCTGAAGATGCGAACCGGCTGGCGGCAGGATCGCCGCAATGCCCTGGCCATGTCGCTGGCCGCCGAGGCCGCTGGCGTTTCGATGATCGTCATTCACGGCCGCACGCGTGAGCAAGGCTATGGCGGCCAGGCCGAGCACGTGACCGTGACCGCCGTCAAGGCTGCCTTGAAGATTCCGGTCGTCGCCAATGGCGACATCGACAGTCCGCAGCGCGCCGCCACGGTGCTCGCACAAACCGGTGCCGATGCCGTGATGATCGGCCGTGCGGCTCAGGGTCGACCCTGGATCTTTCGTGAGGTCGGCCACTTTTTGCGCACGGGTGAGCGACTTGCCCCTCCGACCGTTGTGCAAGCCAAGCACTGGCTGCTCGAGCACCTGGATGATCACTACAGCCTGTACGGCGAATTTGCCGGGGTGCGCACGGCGCGCAAACACATCGGCTGGGCGGTGCGCGACCTGCCGGGTGGCTTGGCCTTCCGCGCCGATATGAACCGGCTGGAAAGCAGTGCCGAGCAGATGCGTACGCTTGCCGCGTGGTGTGACAAGCTTGCGCAGCAGTACCACGAGTGGCCCTGCGCGGCGCCTGACGCACTGGCGATGGCAAGCATCGCCGCCAACGATATTTCGGCCCGCGATGTCGTCGCCCGCGTGGCCCGCGTGGCATGAGACACCCTGTGTCAACCCCAGCGCCGCGGGCCGAGCGCCGGGCGGGGGCCACGCGGTGGCCCCTTCGTGGCCAGGCCAAGCCGGCCCGCATCCCCTCGGGGGATCGGCCGCTGTACCCGTCGGCCGAGGGGCTGTCATGAGTCCCCTTGCGCAGCTGACCGCGCGCTGCGCGAGGGTGGCCAATTGAGCAACAAGAACGACCTCGAGGATTGCGTTCGCGAAAACCTCGAAACCTATTTCAAGGATCTGGACGGCGTCGAGCCGGCCGCGATGTACGAGATGATCCTAAGCGTGGTCGAGAAGCCGCTGCTGGACGTGGTGATGCAACATGCCGAAGGCAATCAGAGCCGCGCCGCCGATTGGCTGGGCATCAATCGCAATACGCTTCGCCGCAAACTGCTGGCCCACCAGTTGATCAAATGAGCCGCCGTGGGCCTTCCGCAGGCCGGGCAAAGCGGCGCGGTTGCGGCGCGCCGGGGCATTTCCGATTTAGCGCATTTTCCGAGACCAATCGATGCAAGCCTTGATATCCGTATCCGACAAGACAGGTGTGCTCGAACTGGCGCGCGGCCTGCATGCCTTGGGCATCGGCCTGCTGTCGACTGGGGGTACCGCCAAGTTGCTGGCCGACGACGGCCTGCCGGTGGTCGAGGTTGCCGATCACACCGGGTTTCCGGAGATGCTCGACGGTCGGGTCAAGACCCTGCATCCGCGCGTCCACGGGGGCCTGCTGGCGCGGCGTGACCTGCCAGCACACATGGCCGCGCTCGCCGAACACGACATTCCGACGATCGACCTGCTGGTCGTCAATCTCTATCCGTTCGAGGCCACGGTTGCCAAGCCGGGTTGCACGCTGGACGAGGCAATCGAGAACATCGACATCGGCGGGCCGGCGATGGTTCGATCGGCGGCGAAGAACTGGAAAGATGTCGCGGTCCTGACCGACGCGGGGCAATATGCTGCTGTGCTGGCCGAACTGCAACAGTCGGGAACGCTGGTCGACACCACGAAATTCGAGTTGGCGGTAGCCGCTTTCAATCGAATCTCCAACTACGACGCTGCGATCAGCGACTACCTCTCTGCACTGCAGGCCAACGGCAGCCGGATTGAATTTCCGGCGCAGAGCAACGGCCGCTTCGTCAAGCTGCAGGACCTTCGCTACGGCGAAAACCCGCATCAACACGCGGCGTTCTATCGCGACCTTCATCCTGCGCCAGGATCGTTGGTGACGGCCATCCAGTTGCAGGGCAAGGAGCTGTCGTACAACAACATTGCCGACGCCGACGCGGCCTGGGAGTGCGTCAAGAGCTTCACGCAGGAAACCGACGGCGCGGCCTGCGTCATCGTCAAACACGCCAACCCCTGTGGGGTGGCGCTTGGTGCGGATGCTGCTGAAGCCTATTCGAAGGCGTTCGCCACCGATCCCACTTCAGCCTTCGGAGGCATCATCGCTTTCAACGTCACCGTCGACGCGGCAGCCGCTGAACTCGTTGCCAAGCAGTTCGTCGAAGTGCTGATTGCTCCCGGCTATACCGACGAAGCGCGTGCCATCTTCTCGGGCAAGGCCAATACCCGGGTGTTGCAGATTGCGATCGATGTGGTCCGGCCGGATGGCTCGTCCGCCTGGGCGCAGGGCCGCAACGCTCACGATCTGAAGCGGGTTGGCTCGGGGCTGTTGATTCAGTCGGCCGACAACCACCTGTTGCGTCTCGAGGACTTGAAGATCGTCACCGAAAAGACGCCGACGGCGACCCAGCAGGCCGACCTGATGTTTGCGTGGAAGGTGGCGAAGTATGTCAAGAGCAACGCCATCGTCTTCTGCAGTCAGAGCCGTACGCTGGGCGTTGGCGCCGGGCAGATGAGCCGCATCGATTCGGCGCGAATTGCCGCGATCAAGGCCGAAAACGCCGGTTTGACTTTGGCGGGGTCGGTGGTGGCCAGCGATGCCTTCTTTCCGTTCCGCGACGGGCTCGACGTGGTCTGCGATGTCGGGGCCACGGCGGTGATCCAGCCGGGAGGGTCGGTTCGCGATGCCGAGGTGATTGCCGCGGCGAACGAGCGGGGCATCGTGATGGCGTTCACCGGCGTGCGGCACTTCCGCCACTGACGGGAGCCAGATGCGAATCCTCGGAATCGATCCCGGCCTGGTGACGACCGGCTTCGGCGTCATCGATGCCGACGGGCCGAATCTGCACTATGTGGCCAGCGGAACGATACGAACCAGCGCGGTGCAGATCGGGCAATTGCCGGCGCGGCTGAAGCTGATATTCGATGGCGTGCGTGAAATCAGCGCACGCTATCAACCCGGCTGCGCCGCCGTGGAAATCGTCTTCGTCAATGTCAATCCGCAATCGACGTTGCTGCTGGGGCAGGCGCGCGGCGCGGCGATCACGGCGCTGGTGTGCGGCGAGCTCGACGTATCCGAATACACGGCGCTGCAGATGAAGAAAGCGATCGTCGGCCACGGGCACGCGCGCAAGGAGCAGGTCCAGGAAATGGTGATGCGCCTGCTCAAATTGCCTGGTCTGCCGGGCAAGGATGCTGCCGATGCGCTGGGGCTGGCAATCTGTCATGCCCATGCGGGGGCCTCGTTCGCGGCAATGGCCAAGGCGGCGACGCTGACTCGCCGTTCGCACGCCCAGTTCAAGGGTGGGCGAACCTACTGACCAGGCGTCCGATCACGGCCACTTGCTGAAGAGAGCGGCCGGTGGTGCCTACAATTTGCAAGCCGACGCGATGTGCGTGCCGGTCTTCGAGCCCGAATCTCCATCCGATCAGGTGTCCGACCATGACTATTGAAACCGCCGGCGATACCCCCGAGGCGTCCTTGGCCAAGATTTCGCCACGTGACAAGGCCGAGATCCTGTCGCAGGCCCTGCCGTACATCCGCAAGTTCCACGGCAAGACCATCGTCATCAAATACGGCGGCAACGCGATGACTGACACCGAACTGCAGCAGGATTTTGCTGAGGACGTGGTGCTGCTGAAGCTGGTCGGCATGAATCCGGTGGTGGTGCACGGCGGAGGCCCGCAGATCGAGGAGGCGCTGGCCAAGATCGGCAAGAAGGGCACCTTCATCCAGGGCATGCGCGTGACCGACGATGAAACGATGGAAGTCGTCGAGTGGGTGCTGGCCGGTCAGGTGCAGCAGGATATCGTCGGCCTGATCAACGTGGCCGGCGGCAAGGCGGTAGGCCTGACTGGTCGGGATGGTGGCCTGATCCGCGCGCGCAAGCTGAAGATGTACGACCTGAAGGATCCGAGCAAGGAGCACGACGTCGGTTCGGTCGGCGAGATCGAGTCGATCGACCCGAGCGTGGTGCGTGCGCTGCAGGACGACCAGTTCATCCCGGTGATTTCGCCGTTGGGATTCGGCGCCGACAACGAGAACTACAACATCAACGCCGATGT
>JBBRID010000058.1:0-13421 GCA_038221635.1 Burkholderiales bacterium | reverse complement strand
ATGCCAATGCTCTCGTAGCCGACAGCTTCTGCGGCCGCCAGGGTTGATCCGGCGCCGGCAAACGGATCGAGAACCACACCTTTCCCGAGCGGTAGGACCCCACGAACAATTCGCCGCATGAAGGCTTGCGGCTTCAGGCTCGGATGCGGGGCAAGTCGGCGCTCAGAAGAGCGCGTTGGGGCCGATTCAATGACGTCTCCGAAAGGTTGCTCATCCGAAAGGCGCCTGAATCCGCCAGTGCCCCAACGCCTGAGGTTGTCTTGAACTCGGCCTTCAATCGGCTTGCGAAATACCAGCCAGGGCGCCCACATCGAGCGTGGCATGACGCTGACATCGTTGAATTCGACATGGGCGGCTTTCGGGCGATCTCCACCGCGCATCGTCATGACCAATCGGACAATCTCCCCGCGCCTTTCGAGGCCGGCCCTTGCGAGCGAACCCGAGACCAGATGTGACAACAAGGGATTGCTTGCAACAATCACATTGGCTCCCGGCACCAACACACGCAGAAGGCTCGTTCCCCAACGCAGAAAAAACTTCTCCAAGTCTTCATGGTCGCTTCTGGTAAGGGTCGTGAAGCGAGGCAGCGGGGAGCGTTTCACGCCATCAAAACTTGGAGGAATTCTCCAAACTCCGCCTTTACCATTGCGAAGCTTCCCCTGCTCGAGATCGTTGTACTCGACCAAGCCATAGGGTGGATCAGTCACTACGGCATGAATTGAATTTGCAGGTTGGGCGGCAAGCCAATCAGAACAATCTGCGTGAACAAGCGTCGAGCGCCCGAATTGGCACCGCTCCGTCGTCGATGCCCATTTCCCGTTCGCGATCGGGCGTGGATCGTCGAGATCGATCAATGAATATTGCGCGCGATCCATTCGCAAAAACAATTCGGGCGTGTTCAATCTCAGATAGGACCTGATCGACGACGGCGGCACATCACCAATCATTGCGCCGACTCCCCTGGCAATCTCCTGTACGGAGGCTCCCTCCGGGCGGCACTCCAAGACCTGAACGATTGCGTCACGTACTTCCCCTGGGCGGAGTCGCATGGTGTACTTTGATGGTGATGTGAGTGGATTCGAGACATTGTCACAACGGTAAACAAGCGTCACCGGCTGATTGCAATATCGATGATTTGACTGTCGGCCCGTTTGCCAACGTTGTCGATCGCCCGCGCGAACACCTGCATCACGCTGCGACCGTCGCTGGGTGCGGTCACGCTGAGCGTGTAGGGCGGCCGGGCCAGAGTGCCGAGGACTCGTTGCTCGCCGGGATCGAGGCGGTAGAAGGCCACGGCGTCGATACCGCTTTCATCGCTGGCTGCGGCGATCAACGTAACCTGCTGGCCGGCGGCCACCGACAGCGAAGAGGCCGCGATCGAGACGCTGGGAGGGGATGAATCGAAATTCTCGCCGCCGCCGAAGCCGATTGCGACGCCACCACCACAGCCGACCAAGACCGCAGCGGCTGCGAGCGTGACCAGATGCGTAGCGCAAGGCATCGTGAACACACGGCGCCATGTCGTCCGCGTCGACGCGTCGATCTCATTCGATGCACAGCGGTCCGGTCCCATCGGTGAATCATAGGCTCGTCCGTGTTCGCCGGCTTCGCTCCCTGCTTTCACCAACTGTGGCAACCGGGACGGCATGCCCGACCATCATTGCTTCGTTATGATGCTCGGTTGCCTTGCCGCCTCAAAATGTCCAGCCCTCACCCCACAAGCACCCTTCACGACAGCAACACGCCTGGCGTCGCCGCCGAACCATCGATCGAAGCGAATTCGATCCGGATCCGGGGGGCGCGAACGCACAATCTGAAGAACATCGACCTCGACATCCCGCGCAACAAGCTGGTGGTGATCACCGGGCTCAGCGGTTCCGGCAAATCGAGCCTGGCCTTCGATACGCTGTATGCGGAAGGCCAGCGCCGTTACGTCGAAAGCCTATCGGCCTATGCGCGGCAATTCTTGCAGTTGATGGACAAGCCCGATGTCGACGTGATCGAAGGCCTGAGCCCGGCGATCAGCATCGAACAGAAGGCGACCAGCCACAACCCGCGCTCGACGGTTGGAACGATCACCGAGATCCACGACTACATCCGCCTGCTGTATGCCCGCGCCGGGACGCCGTTTTGCCCCGAGCATCGGGTGGCGCTCGAGGCGCAAAGCGTTGCGCAAATGGTCGACACGACGCTGGCACTCGCGCCCGACACGCGACTGATGGTGCTCGCACCGGTGGTGCGCGACCGCAAGGGTGAGTTCACCGAGTTGTTCGCCGAGATGCTGGCGCAAGGGTATGTGCGCTTTCGCGTCGACGGCCAGACCTGCGAATCGGCCGATCTGCCAAAACTGAAAAAGACCGAGAAGCACGACATCGATGTCGTGATCGACCGGTTGAAGATCAATACCGATCCCGGCTCTGGCCTGCAACAACGGCTGGCCGAAAGTTTCGAGGCTGCGCTGCGCATCGCCGATGGACGTGCGCTGGCGTTCGAGATGGACAACGAGCACGAGCACCTGTTCTCCAGCAAATTTGCCTGCCCTATCTGCAGTTATTCGCTGAGTGAACTCGAGCCACGGCTGTTCTCGTTCAACTCGCCGGTCGGCGCCTGCACCAGCTGCGACGGGCTTGGCAGCGTGATGGTTTTCGATCCCGAGCGGGTGGTTGCGTTTCCGACCCTCAGCCTGGCCAGCGGAGCGGTCAAGGGCTGGGATCGTCGCAACGGCTATACGTTCTCGATGCTCGAGAGCGTGGCACGTCACTACGATTTCGATATCGATCGAGCCTTCGAAGAGTTGCCCGAACAGGCCAGGCATGTGTTGCTGTTCGGGTCGGGCAACGAAGAAATCGATTTCGTCTATGAAACCACCGGGACGAAAGGCAAGATTCGCAGCGTCACGCGCAAACATCCGTTCGAAGGCATCCTGCCGAATCTGACACGCCGCTTCAAGGAGACCGATTCGGCCGCGGTGCGTGAAGACCTTGCCCGCTACCAGAACAACAAGCCCTGCCCGGCCTGCGACGGCACGCGCCTGCGGACCGAAGCGCGCCATGTATTCCTGCAATCGCAGCAAGACGTGTTGGAACAACGACAGGGCGAACCGATTTTTCGCGTCGAGCATTTCACCTTGCGGCAATGCCTGGCGTATTTCGAGGGTCTGCAGCTGAAAGGCGCCAAGGCCGAAATCGCCGACAAGGTGATTCGCGAGATCCGCTCGCGGTTGCGCTTTTTGAACGATGTGGGTCTCAACTACCTGAGTCTGGACCGGAGTGCGGACACGCTGAGCGGCGGAGAAGCACAACGCATCCGGCTGGCATCGCAGATCGGATCCGGTCTGACCGGGGTGATGTATGTGCTTGACGAGCCAAGCATCGGTTTGCACCAGCGCGACAACGATCGCCTGATCGCAACGCTGCGCCATCTGCGCGATCTGGGCAACAGCGTGCTCGTCGTCGAGCACGACGAGGATGCGATCCGGGCCGCCGATCATGTCATCGACATGGGTCCCGGCGCCGGCATTCACGGCGGGCGTGTGATGGCACAGGGAACCGCCGACGACGTTGCAGCCTGCACCGAATCCCTGACCGGGCGCTACCTGTCGCGCGCCTTGAAAATTGCGGTACCGACCGACAGACGACGGCCCGATCCGCACGCGATGCTGCAGATCCACAACGCGCGTGGCAACAACCTGCAGGGTGTCAGCGTCGGATTGCCGGTTGGGCTGCTGACCTGTGTGACCGGCGTTTCCGGTTCCGGAAAAAGCACGCTGGTCAACGACACCTTGTATGCGGCGGTTGCGCGCAAGCTCTACAACAGCCACGCCGAGGCACAACCACACGACAGCATCGACGGGCTCGATGCCTTCGACAAGGTAATCAACGTCGACCAGAGCCCGATCGGGCGCACACCGCGCAGCAATCCGGCCACTTATACCGGGCTGTTCACGCCGATCCGGGAACTGTTTGCCGAGATGAATACGGCACGCGAGCGCGGCTACGGGCCGGGCCGCTTCAGCTTCAACGTTGCGGGCGGGCGCTGCGAAGCCTGCCAGGGCGACGGGGTCTTGAAGGTCGAGATGCACTTCCTGCCTGATGTCTACGTGCCCTGCGACGTCTGCCACGGCAAGCGCTACAACCGTGAAACGCTGGATGTCCAGTACAAGGGCAAGAACATCACCGAGGTGCTGGCCCTGACGGTCGAAGACGCCCATTCCTTTTTCAGCGCAGTACCGGCGTTGGCGCGCAAGCTGCAGACGTTGCTCGATGTCGGACTCGGCTACATCCGGCTCGGGCAAAGCGCCACCACGCTGTCCGGCGGCGAGGCGCAACGCGTCAAGCTGGCACTCGAACTGAGCAAGCGCGACACCGGACGCACGCTTTATATCCTCGACGAGCCCACCACCGGCCTGCACTTCGCTGACATCGCCTTGCTGCTGAAGGTGCTTCATCAGCTGCGTGATGCCGGCAACACCATCGTCGTGATCGAGCACAACCTGGATGTCATCAAGACCGCCGACTGGGTGATCGACATGGGTCCGGAAGGTGGCTCCGGCGGCGGTATGGTGGTGGCCATTGGTACACCTGAACAAATTGCGGCCAACCCATACAGCTTTACCGGGCAATACCTGAAAGCGATGGTCTGACCGACCTGCCTGCGGTTCATGTGTGCAATACCGCGCCCTAAACTGTCCTGATCACAACAACCACTTGGAGAGCAGCGTGACCCAGACCGTCGACTACTACATGGTTCCGCAATCGCCGTTCGTCTACCTTGGCCACGAGCACTTCATGAAGATGCTGGCCGAGACTGGCGCACGGGTCAGGCTGCTGCCGGTTGATCTGGGCGGCAAGATCTTCCCGGCCACAGGCGGGCTACCGATGCCCAAGCGGGCACCGCAACGCTTGGCTTATCGGCTTGTCGAACTCAAGCGGTTCAGCGAATGGCGTGGCTTGCCGATGAATGTCGAGCCGAAATTCTTTCCCGTCAGCGGCGACGACGCAGCGCGTTTGCTGATTGCGGTGGACCGCGCCGACGGCATCGGGGCGGCCATGAAACTCACGGCTGCGATTGCATGCGCTGTCTGGGCCGAGCAACGCAACATCGCCGATGCGGCGACCTTGGCCGAATTGCTGCAGGCGCAAGGCCTGCCGGCATCGCGACTGGACGCGGCAAAAGAACCCGAAGTGCAGCAGGCCTACGAGGCCTACACGGCTCAGGCACTCGATGCCGGCGTGTTCGGCGCACCGACGTTCGTCATCGATGGCGAACTGTTCTGGGGTCAGGATCGACTGGACTTCGTCGCCCGCAGGCTGGCAGCCAGCTGATCACCAAGCCAGAAACGAAAAGGCCGGTGACTTGCACCGGCCCAGTCGACACACAGCCTCGGCTTACTTCAGATGGCCGTTGATCAGCTTGGTCATCTCGAACATCGAGACCTGCGGCTTCTTGAAGATCTCCTTCAGCTTCGGATCGGCATTGATCATCGTCCGCTTTGCCGGATCCTGAAGGTTGTTGGCCTTGATGTATTCCCAGACCTTCTTCGTCACCTCGGTACGCGGCATCGGTTTGTCACCAATGACGGCAGCCAATTGCGGACTTGGCGTCATCGCCTTCATGAACGCCGCGTTCGGAGTGCGCTTCTTGGCCGCTGGTGCCGTCTTTGTAGCAGCCGTCTTGGTAGCAGCCGTCTTTGCCGGTGCCTTTGTGGCCGGTGCAGCCTTCTTGGCCGGAGCGGCCTTTTTCGCAGTTGCCATTTGAATTTTCTCCATCACTAAGTGGTTGATGTGCCCGGGCTGGGTGAGCATCGCGTGAACACTCTTTTCTCGCAAGCACCGCGCGACGCGAATGGTACTGCGCGCGTGCTGCATTGAGAAGCCGTTTTCATAGGAGAGACACACAATGTGCGACATCACCGACTGATTTGTCGTGGCATCGCATCATTGTGTGCAGCAAAGGCGCAGCCCAGGAGAGATCGAGGCCCCGCCGATGTCGCCGGTCACGGTGTAAAGGTATCCCCGAGTACCAGGCCTTCGCGGCGCGGATCGGCTCCGCCGACGAGCGCTGCCGAGCCGCCGACCTGCGTCTTGACAACCGTGCCGGTGCCGCTGGATTGCGCAGCCACACTGACCGTGTGGCCCAAAGCGCGCAAGCCCGTGACAAGCGAATCGCTCGCGCCATTGTTGCTGGCATTGACGTTCGGATGTTCACCTCCAACGCCGGTGGTTGCGCTGTTGGCACTTCCGAAGTTGACCATCGATGTTGCCTGCTGTGCGTTCATGCCCCAATCGAGCACGCCGACCAGGGTCTTGGTGACGAACTGAATGATTGCCGAGCCACCCGGCGAACCGGTGGCCATCACCAGATCACCCGCCTTGCCATCGGCCGCCTTGGCAAAGACCAGGGTCGGCGCCATCGAGCTGCGTGGGCGCTTGTTGGCGCTGACCCGGTTGGCGATCGGGCCGCTGGCATCGGACGGCTGGAACGAGAAATCGGTCAGTTCGTTATTGAGCAGAAAGCCGTTGGTCATGCGAAACGATCCCATCGAACTTTCGATAGTGGTCGTCATCGAGACCACGTTGCCGGTCTTGTCGACGACCGTGACATGACTGGTGCCGTGGCCTTCGTTGCTGCTGCTGCCCAGCGGCACGAAGCCCGGAAAGACACCCGGCGCGGCAACACCCAGGCTCTTGTCGAAGCGAATCGTGTTGGCACGCGCTCGCAGATAGTCCTTGTCGAGCAGCGCCGCACTGCTGCCGCCAGGCAGTGGAACGAAGTCGGTGTCGGCCACGTATTTGTTGCGGTCGGCATAGGCCAGACGTTGCGCCTCGCTGATCATGTGCACGCCGAGTACCGATGGTTTTCCACCTTCACCGTCGAGCGAACTCGGCGCAAACGAGGACATCGAATAGTTCTCGAGGATGCCGAGGATCTGCGCGACGGCAATTCCACCCGACGAAGGTGGCGGCATGCCGCAGACCACGTAAGCGCGATATGTCGTACAGATCGCTTCCCGCTTGATCGGCCGATAGGCGGCGAGGTCGCTCATCTCGGTCAACCCAGGGGTCAACACGGTCGCAGTTGGCCCAGTGCCGACGGTCGCCTTGATCTTGCCGACGATGCCCTGCGCGATCGCACCGGTGTGCAGCGCATCGGCACCGCCGCTGGCGAGTGCATTCAGCGTGGCGGCGTAGGCGGGGTTCTTCAACAAGGTGCCGAGCGGCTTGGCGGTGTAGTCCGGCGCCGCGCCGTAGAAGTAGGCGGTGGCGTCGGCATCGACCAGCAGGTTGGCCCGGTTGCTGGCAATCGCGTCGGCCAGCCTGCCGCTGATCTTGAAGCCATCGGTTGCCAGCTTGGTGCCGGAGCCGAACAGATCTTTCCAGGCCAGCTTGCCATTCTCCTTTTGCGCCAGCTCGAGCATCCGCACCGTTCCCGGCGTGCCGACCGAGCGACCGCTGGCACGAACGCCGCCGAAAGCAGCCCCGTCCGTGGTTGCACTGGCCGGCGCAGGCAGCGGGTAGGCGGTATTGCTGGCGCTGATGTAGCGAAGATAGTCACTGGTTGCTGCCGCCGGTGCCTGCTCGCGGCCATCGTAGACCTGAACGGTTTTTGCGGTGGCGTTGTAGTGAAGCATGAAGGCACCGCCGCCGAGACCTGATGACTGCGGCTCGACCAGACCCAGAACAGCTTGTGCGGCAACTGCCGCATCGACGGCGCTGCCGCCCCGCTTCAGGATCTCGCATCCCGCCTGCGAAGCCAGCGGATTGGCCGTCACGACCATGAAGTTTCGCGCATAGACCGGCTTCGAACCCAGCTTGTAGCCCGAAGAAGCTTCGGGCAATGCCGGATCACCCGGGACGCCCGAACCGACCACGACCGCACCGCTGGTGGTCGTCAGCGCACAGGCGGTATCGACGGCAATCGCCTCCTTGGCGGGATCGGAGTCCCCACCACAACCACCGAGACTGGTGCCCAGCAGAATGGGCAACACAGGCCACAGCCAGGCCGACCGACGGGCGGGTAAAGCAGTTCGAGAGATGTTCATGATGATCCTGATCGGGAATATTTCGGGACTTGATCACCGGTCGTCAGCCGGCTGCGAAGGGAATCGAATATGACAAGCTGCGAAGCCAAGGTCAAGTCCTGACTTCACATCCGTGCTGACGCACGACGCCGACCGGATGCTGACCATCAATGCGCGGTATGCTGCCGGAATGAAACTGATTGTCAGATGGCTTCTGCTGGCCGCCGCGCTGCTGATGGTGGCCTACCTCTACAGCGGCGTGACGGTAACGAGCTTTGCCAGCGCAATGATTGCCGCCTTGGTGCTCGGGCTGCTCAACACCTTGCTGCGTCCGATCCTGATCTTGTTGACCTTGCCGGCCACCCTGCTGACGCTCGGCCTGTTTCTGTTCGTCATCAACGCTGCCATGTTCTACCTCGCTGCCAATGTGCTCGACGGCCTGAGTGTCACGGGTTTCGGCGCCGCCCTGATCGGCTCGCTGATCTACAGCGCCTGCAGCGTCGTGATCGACGCGGCGATGGAGCGTTTGTTCAGCGCAGAGGGCTGATCGGCTGTCAGCCGCCGCCGCGGCGTTCTTCTCGCTCGGCCAGTTCGCTGCGGCGCTGTGCTTCGATGTCGCGCAGGCGCGAATCGATTACCGAGGCCTCGATGAAATCGACCTTGCCACCAGCGCGGACCAGTGTTTGCCCAGCGCGCAGGCGGTCGATTGCGCCGGTCAGATCACCGATGACATAACGCGCCTCCGCCTCCGAGCGCACCGATCGCAAGGGATGGCCGAGTCGATGCCAGACCTGCGACAACATCAGCCAGACGGTGGAGTCCAGTGGGTGCTGGGCGACCCAGGTCTGCAAACGGCCGGCCTGTTGGCGCAGCAGCATTTCAGCTGGCGCAGCCATCGGCGAGCCGCCGGCCATCGCAATCTGGGCTGCCAGCAACATCACCGAGCGCCGGTTCGCATGACTTTCGGGCAAACCGGCCAGTGCCGCAGCGGCGGCGGCCGGCTTGCCACGCTCGAGCTGCGATTGCGACACCAGCATCGTCAGCGCCGATTCGGCGCGCCCCCCATCATCCGGCTTGGCAGAACGCAACAGAAGTTCGGCTTGGGCCAGAGCTGAATCGGCG
Source organism: Burkholderiales bacterium (assembly GCA_038221635.1). Classification (GTDB taxonomy): domain Bacteria; phylum Pseudomonadota; class Gammaproteobacteria; order Burkholderiales; family Burkholderiaceae_C; genus Ideonella_A. The sequence continues at coordinate 4,279 of JBBRID010000058.1, read as the reverse complement.
CGCTCCCAGTCCCGTAACAAGGTCGAGGCCAAGGCACTCGAGTGAGCAGCGGCGAGTGCATCGGCGATTCCTGCCGCGCCAGAGCCGCGCAGCTTGGCATCCTGATCAAGGTTCTGCCAGCGCTGCAATGCCTGCATCTTGGTGTCCATCAGCACACGCGCCCGCGACTGCGCCAGCGCATGCTCGAGCGCGCGCACCGGCGCAACGCGCGGTTCGGTCGCGAGACGCGCGCTGGCCGCGCCGATCCGCTCGGTTGTCAATGGATGGCTGCGCAGGTACGGATAACTGCCGCTGTCGTTCAGCCGCGAAGCCTGATCGAGCTTTTCGAACATCGCCGCCATGCCGGCCGGGGAAAAGCCGGCGCCGGTCAGCAAACCGAAACCGATGCGATCAGCCTCGCGCTCCATGTCGCGCGAGAAATTGAGTTCGCCCTGGATCGCCGCCGCCTGGCCGCCGGTGATCACCGCATTTGCGGCATCACCGCGACTGCTGCGGCTGGCGGCGAGCACACCGACGATCATCGCCGCGGCACTCAGCAGCGACTGGCGCTTGCTGTTTTCGATGCCACGCGCAATGTGACGCTGCGTCACGTGCGACAACTCGTGTGCCAGCACCGACGCCAATTCGTCGGACGAGGTCGTCATCGCGATCAGGCCGAGGTGAATGCCGACGTAGCCGCCAGGCAAGGCGAATGCATTGACGCTGCGATCGCGAACCAGAAAAGCCTCCCAGGCATAACGCTGGCTGGTATCGGCTGAAATTTCACCGCGTTGGCGAGCCGTCTCGACCAGCGGTTGCCAGATCGACTGCAGATAGTCGAGCAGCACGGGCTCATCGATGTAGTCCGGGTCCCGGCGGATCTCCCGCATGATCGCATCGCCAAGCTTGCGCTCGGTACCAACCCCGAAACCTTCCGATACCGAGTCACCCAGCGCGGGCAACTGGTTCTGCGCCAACGCCAATGGCCCGCTCGAGATCAGCAACGCCGCTGCACATGCAGGCAGCAAGGTTTTGCGGCCCCATGTCATGCGAGCCGTTTTGCCAGTATTGGCGCGCAATGAATCAGAACTCATGACCATGTTTGGGCAATCCGATGCTCGGGCGCAAGCGTCTCGTGGAAAGACAGTTTCGATTGGACCCGCTGCGCCATAGTCAGTTCAATTCGAAGCCGAGCCGCAACAGGCAGCCTCGCTATGATGCGCCACGTTCATTTCCCGACTGTTTCCAGGTCCCATCCCATCATGTCATCTGCTGAACCTGAATCCGGGCCGGCGCACGTTGGCACGCCAGACAGCCCATTGACACATTTCGACCGGCAGGGCCAGGCTCATATGGTCGACGTCTCGTCCAAAGCGGAAACGCATCGGATCGCACGCGCTGGCGGTTCGATCCGAATGCAGCCGGCCACATTGGCGCTGATCGTCGATGGCAATGCCAAAAAGGGCGACGTGCTCGGAGTGGCGCGCATTGCCGCCATTCAGGCGGCCAAACGCACGGCGGAATTGATTCCGCTGTGCCATCCGCTGCCGATCACGCGGGTAGCGGTCGAGTTTGCGATCGACGCGACGCGCAACATGGTGTCGTGTACCGCGCAGGTTGAAACACTCGGCCGAACCGGCGTCGAGATGGAAGCATTGACGGCCGTCCAGATCGGCCTGCTGACCATCTATGACATGTGCAAGGCCGCCGACCGCGGCATGGTAATGACCGATATCCGGGTGCTCGAAAAACATGGCGGCAAATCGGGCGACTGGTCGGCAAGCCTCTGATCAGAATCAGCGGAAATCACGGTAGTCGAATTCCGCATCGGCGGGCCTGCACTGAAACGCGACCTGGCGGTCGCCCGCGGTCGGTTGTCCACAGAACTCGAAGAATGGTATCGATGCCGGGTTGCGAAACTCGCGCAGGCGATCGGCCAGGAAGCGCGCCTTATCCGTTTCGCCCCGTTCGGCATAAGACTTGGCCCAGGCCATCGTGAATCGAGTGTCGAGCAGAAAATGGCTGGCGTTGCGAAACGATTCGGCGGCGCTGGCCGGCTCGCCTGCCGTCGTCGCTGACGCATAGTGGGCGTGGTGCGCGAAAAAGATGCTGTGCTTGCCATCTGCCATCCGTTCCTCCAGCGGCGGAGCATTCGTAGGCGGCGCAAAAATCACGACGACCTTGCGATAGTCGAAGACCGCGATGGTGATCACCACCAACATCAGCACAGAAGCACCACGCAGCAGCGTTGCCATCTGCCACGTCGAGCCTGAGGCGATCTTTGTCCGGCTGGCGGGCCCGCCGCCCAGGCAGACGCCGAATGCAAACGCCGTCGGCAGCAGGAAATACGAGTACCAGAGCGGGTACTCGAGCATGCTGTGCAGCATGATCAGCAGGATAGCCATGAAGGCCGATCGCAAGCCGACACGATCGGCGCCGTCGGCAAGACGCGCGACTTGCAGAACGCGCCACATCGCCACCGTGCAAGCCGTCGTCAACAATAGCGCCAACGGCAGGCCCAGCTCGACGGCCCACTGCAACAGCAAGTTGTGGGTGTGGTCGTAGAACTGCAGCGGCCGGTCCGGAAACGGCGTCAGCGACCACGCCAGGTTGAAATCGCCGAAGCCAACGCCGAACCACGGATGCCGCACGATCAGATCGAGCGTATTCGACCAGATGGCGAAACGTGCGCTCGAGATGTCGCCGCCAGCGGCGATCCGGTCGACGCTGCCGACATCGCCGAACGAGCGCGCTGCCCACAGCCTGAACAACCACCAGCCCAATGCATAGACCAACGGCATCATCCAGAGCAGGCGGCGACTGAAGGGCGAGAGGCTGCGATCAGCGGTCGCCCACACCGCGAGGATCACGATCCCCAGCAGACCGGTTCTCGACCCTGTCAGCACAACACTCGTGACCAGCGCCAACGCCAGCGCCGCCGCGAAAGTCCGGCGCAATACCGCGCGCTCATGCAGCCATACGACGCCAATCAGGGCCCACACGGCCAACGAGCTGAGGTGATTGGGCTGGCGCAGGTTGCCTGAGGCGCGCTGCGGAAACGCCGAGGCAGCGATCCATCCGTTGCCGGCCAGTTCGCTGAAGAAGATCTGCACGACGACGATCAACGCGCTGAGCGATCCGGCGATCACCAGCGGAACAAACAACCCGTTAAGCGCTTCGGTCACCCGACGTTGGCGCGCCATCGTCGCACCGGCGGCCAGCGCGACCGCAGCGCCAGCCAGCGTCGCCAATGTCGACCAGACCAGGCTGGCGGGCAGGCCAGTCCACAGCGGCGAAACCGCGCACGCCAGGCCCATCACCACAAAAATGGTCAGCACCGGCCAGATGTCCGAGCCGACCTGCGCCGGCGCAACGTCGAGGCCGTCGGTGGATCTTCCCAGCACCAGCCCGATGAAAACAGCCCAGGCAGCCCAGGCAGCCGCCTGATTCAGGAACGTGGATGACGGTGGCCAGGTGAGTGTGAGCAGCCAAGGGATGACCAGCGCAACCAGCACCAGCGTCGTCGCCGGTTGAGGAAGGCCGGCGCGGTACGGAGAAGCGGGGCTCGAAGACATCGACCTGAAGTGTCCGCGAAAACGCGGGTCCGCTCATGCAAAACAGGGTTCAGCGGCCAGCGGGCACCGGGATCGAACTCAACTGCGGATATACCTTCTGGACCGTGGCCCGCCATCGCACGAGCATCGCCGAACATTGTTCGGCACGGTGGATCCGGCAAAGCCGTGCCAACGCCAATTCGGCCACATCGGGGCGGCCATTCAGGCCGCTTGCAATGGCGAAATTCAACAGTACCGCCGGATTGCCGTAACGGCTGGCGACCTTGCGCATCAACTCGAGTTCGGCGGGCTGAAGATCGGGCCGCGGTTCGATGCGTGCAAAAACCAGAAAAGCCTCCAGCTGGTCCAACAGGGCGAGCTGCGGCGCTGGCGTGACCAACCTGTCGACGCCAATGCGCGCCGATTCGAGACGCAGCATCCGGTGATTCTCCTCGGCGCGGAAATAATCCCGCGCGATGACAAGCAACACCAGCGACGTCAGCAGCGTTGCACCCACCAGCGTTCCGCGCCCCAACCGCCAGCTGACGAATGACGGCATTGAAGCGTCGACTATTCCCATCAGCAGGCCGAGCGGGATCAGGAAATAGGCGTACTCGAGTGGAAACTCGACCATCGCATGGACAAGCAGCCCGCCGATTGCTCCAATGAGCCAGGCACTGCGCGCATCCGTGCAACGGCGCGCGCGTGACAGGAACCAGAAGACTAACGATCCGGCGATTGCCAGC
>JBBRID010000057.1:0-13434 GCA_038221635.1 Burkholderiales bacterium | reverse complement strand
GGCAAAAAGACGGTGAGAAATGGACCGCTGCGGTCGATTCGCAGCCGACGCTCCCCAAGCCCGACAGGCTCCTAGCAAGGCAGCGCGCAGGGAAATCCATTCAATCATCGAACTGAACTGCCGATATCCCTCTTTTCGGTGGATCATCGATGGCTATTGGCCTCGGCAGCGTCAGTGCGAACAGCCAGCAGATCCAACGAATCTCCCAAGCAACGCAGCTGGAGATGTCGCAGAGCATGCGAAGGCTGTCCAGTGGGAAAAGGATCCAAAGCGCATCCGACGACGCTGCAGGCCTGGCGATTGGGATGCGACTCGAAGCTCAGCTGCGCGGCATGAACGTCGCATTGCGCAACACCAACGATGGGATTTCTCTCGCACAGACGGCCGACGGCACTTTGTCCCAGATCGGGAGCATGCTTCAACGCATTCGAGAATTGACTGTCCAGGCTTCCAATGACATCACAAGCGACCGCTCTGCGATGCAGCAAGAAGTTGACCAACTCAGCACAGAGATTTCGAGGACGGTCACGGGAACGCGCTTCAACGGGATGGCGATTCTCTCCAGCGATCAGCCCATGCAGTTGCAACTGGGAGCTGAGCCCGGCGACGTTCTGTCACTCCCAACCATCGATTTGCGATGGGTGGCAGGTGGCGGGGCAGTTAGCGGTGCCGGGGCCGCTGGGCCGCCAGCACCGACGATTGAGCCACCTTCTGATGGATACGGATACGGTTCGTCTGGACAACTTTTCATCAGAAAACTCGATGGAACAGTGTTCCCTCTCGAATTGGAATTCGGTGAGACGGTTGCCTGGATGAAGTGGAAGATCGAGCAACAAGTAGGCATTCATGCCAGCTACCAAAAGCTGATCTTTGCCGGAAGAGAATTGGCAGACGATCGAACATTGGCCGACTACAACATACAGAGAGAGTCGACGATGCATCTGTTGGTAAATCAGACTCCTGCGTCTTCTTCTGGGCGCGGCGGCGGGCTCAACAGTGCCGGGCTTCAAATCGATGTTTCCACGGGATCGGAATCGGCGACATCTTCGCTTTCACTGATCGAGGCCGACATCGATCTTGTTTCGAAGACACGCGGTCTCTATGGAGCAATGCTCAGCCGACTTGACAGTGTGGTGGGTCAACTCAGCAACAGCAGCGTTCATCTGTCAGCCGCGCAGGAAAGACTCATGGATGCGGACTATGCCGTGGAAACCATGCGGCTTGCCAGGGCCAGCATCTTGCAACAATCAAGCTTGGCCTTGCTTGCGCAAGCCAACACCGAAGGCTATGCCACGTTGAGAGCGTTGCTGACTTGAAACATCTCCCTCTCACCACGGACAGCTCCGCGACGGCCTCGGTGCGAGCGGTGGAAACACGCTGGACGGCCGTTATGCGCTTTCAGCCTCAGCGAGCCTGCCGTTGCTCAGCGTGCGCTCGGACGCGGGTTTGCCGCGTGGTCACCTTCGTCTCCCAGCTGTAAGCTGGTTGCGGTCGTGCGCGGATACGCCGCAATGCCCCACAACACCCAGGAGACGCACTTGATGATTCGCCCCCCTTCGAGACCCAGCCGCTTGCGGCCAGGCCTGCGCCATGCCGCCCTGCTTGGCACCATCAGCGCCGTTCTGGCGCTGACCGCCTGCGGCAGCAACGACGAGCCGAAAAACGCGGTTGAGATCCGCACCCTTTCCACGCGCGCCGACCTGGTCAGCGGCGGCGATGCCCTCGTCGAGATCGCGCCCCCCGCCGGCGTGGACGCCTCCGGGCTCAGCGTGCAGGTCGGCGGTCGCGACGTCACGAGTGCCTTCGCACGGCGCTCCGATGGCCGCATCACCGGGCTGATCACCGGTTTGGCGAATGGTGAGAACGTACTCGTCGCGCAGGTCGACAGCGCCCGCGCCGCGCAGCTGACCATCACCAACGCAGCCCGCGGCGCAGCGTTGATTTCCGGTGCCCAGGTGACGCCGTTCTTCTGCGCCACACCGACACCTGTCGTCGTCAACGGCAACACCCCCGCAACCGTCGCCAGCGGACTCGCCGGCGCGCCGGATGCCAACTGCACGATCGCAGCTGAAACAAAGTTCTATTACCGTACGACTTCGGCACCCCAAAGCACAGCCAACCCGACCGGCTGCACCGGCGGCTTGCCCGACCCGGTGTGGAGCATCGGTGCGACCGCCACCACGGTGCCGGCACAACCCGCCGCACCGGCCAACGGTTGCTTCAAGCCCTACACGGTCGGCGTGACCCCTGCCGACCTGGCAACCACCACCACGGACAGCGGCAGCACCGTGCCCTTCATCGTGCGCGTCGAGCGTGGCACCCTGAACCGTGGCATCTACGATATCGCCGTGCTCACCGATCCGGCCAAGCCGTGGAGCGCGGTGGCACCGCAATCGACGTGGAACGGCAAGGTGTGGTATTCGTTCGGCTCCAGTACGGGCCAGCCGCGCCGCCAGATCCGGCCGCAGGCCAGTTGGACCTCCGCCGAAGAGCAACTCAAGCGCGGCTACATCTTCGCCACCAACAGCATGAGCGACTCCGCGCGCAATTCGAACCGCGTGCTGATGAGCGAAACGACGATGATGATGAAGGAGCTTATTGGCGACACCTACGGGCCGATCAAGTTCACGATCGGCACCGGGTGCTCGGGCGGCTCCATCAACTCGAACATGAACGCGTCGATCAATCCGGGCATCCTCGACGGCGTGGTCACCAGTTGCACCTATCCGGATTCGGAGACGACCGGCCTGGAAGTCGGTGACTGCGTGCTGCTCGTGGAGGCCTACCAGAAGCCCGGCATCCTTGGCCTTTGGAACGGCCTCACCCAGGCCGAGATCGATGCCAAGAAAAGCGCGATCAACGGCCACCCGGACCAGACCGCCTGCCACGCCTGGAACAACGCGTTCGGCAGCAACGCCAAGGCCGGGCTGTACCAGCAGCGTGTCGTGAGCAACAACACGACCGGCGCGATCACGCAGGCGTCGACCGTCGTGAACAATTGCGAGCTTCCGAACAGCGCGGTCTACGACCCAGCGAACCCGGCGGCTACCGCCAACCTTCCGCGTTGCAATGCCACCGCCTGGGGCGAGCCGATCTTCGGTCGGGTCCCTGGAAGCAACGTTCCAGTCGACCCGCGCGACAACGTCGGGGTGCAGTACGGCCTGCGGGCGCTGCTCAACAAGGCGATCACGGCCGAGGAGTTCGTGACCCTGAACGAGCTGATCGGCGGCCTGGATCGCGACTCGACGCTGCGGGCGCAACGCACGACGGCCGACCTCGAGGCGCTCAACATCGCCTATCGTGCGGGCATCGTCGCCAGCGGCAAGCAACTGGCCAAGACCGCGATCATCGATCTGCGTGGCTGGGACGATTCAAACATACCCGCGAACGTGCCACCGGGTGCGACGCCGGGCAGCATTCCGATCCACCATCAGTGGTACAGCTGGGCCATCCGGGACCGCATCACGGCGGCCGTGGGGGATGCCCAGAACCAGGCTCTGTGGCGCTTCGCGCGCTCCGGGCTGCTACCGACTCCTACCCTCGCTTTGGAAGGGTTCTTGTCGATGGACCAGTGGATGACGAACCTGAAGGCGGACAGCAGCGCAGCGATGATCGAGCAGAAAGTTCGCACCGCGCGACCGGTATCCGGGCCGCGCGACACGCGCGACTTCTGCCTGTTGCCCGAAGACGTTGCGCAGACCAACAAGGTGTTCGACATGGCGGTCTGCGATGCAAACCGCTTCCTCAAACCTTCGCTGTCGCCGCGTCAAGTGGCTGGCGGGCCGCGGGCGGAGGACATTCTCAAATGCCAGCTCAAGCCGTTCGCGACGTCGGACTATTCCGGAGTCACATTCACAGGTAACCAGCTGGGTCGCCTGCAGACCGTGTTCCAGAGTGGTGTGTGCGATTGGAGCAAGCCCGGCGTCGGCCAGCAGGCCGCGGTGGGCCCGCTCACATTCAAGGCAGGCCCCGGAGGGCAGCCGCTCGGCGCCGCACCCAGCTCGGTGTCCCGCTAGGCATCGGCGGGCCGACCTGGCGGCCAGATGCCCAGGTCGGCCCCGAGGCCGGATGCAAGCGTTCAATGCAAACCCCGCCCTGGCGGGGTTTCTTCATCGCGGGCCGGCCCCGACGAATTCGAATCGATCCGCGACAGGATGGCCAGCAGCCCATCGAGGCCTGAGCACCATCCACATAGTTGTGCGACGATCGATGTCGTAATTGCTTGTCTTTCGCAGGGGTGCTCGACGATGAAACGATTCGCCCTCTTGTTTTTGATCATCTGCAGCGTTGCAGCGTGCGGCGATGCGCCACGTGACGTGTCGGCACCGCCGGCAGGCTCGGCGCCGTATGTGGTGATGGATTTCAGCAAGCCGATGGCAATCGATGCCTTGCCGCAGGACTGGCGTCAGCGCGAGTTCCACTTTGTCGAGCCGATGCAGATCTCCTTCGTGGAGAAGGCCGGCCGGCCGGCGATCCGCCTGCAGACGCGCAACAGCGCTTCGATGTTGTTCCATGACGTGAATATAGGGCTGGATCAACGCAACATCTTGAGCTGGGGTTGGTTCGTCGAGCAACCGGTGATCAGCAAGCTCGACGAATTGACCGCCGAAGGCGATGACCATCCGGCGCGTCTGTATTTGAAGTTTCTGGCTCCCGATGGTGCAAGTCATGCCATGGAAATCATCTGGGGCAACAGCCGTTTGAACGCCGGCGACTGGAAGTACCTGAAATCGTTCTGGCGTTCGCAGGCGTTCCCGCATTACGCGGCACGCGGCGGGCAGGCCGAGATCGGACGCTGGCACGACGAACGCGTCGACCTTCGCGAGCTTTACAGCAAACAGTGGGGTGACCCGGCCGGCGTGCAGTTGCGCGAGATCGCGCTGTTCTGCGATACCGATCAGACCGGGGCATCGAGCATCGCCTATTTTTCGACCATCAAGGCCGAGCCGCCAGATAGCTGATCCCGGATCTGCGTCGGCGGCGGCTGATCGCTTCGTCCCTCGTATCCACGGTATCGGGCACATATCGGTCATCGCGCCGCGCACGGGCCGATGATTGACGGTAACGGCTGGTGGTGCCAGCAGGTGGCGGCCGGCCTGCGCAAGGTCATGAAGCTTAACGCCACCACTCGCTGTTCCAGCAGGGGCGCCTGGCCGGTTCACTGGCCCAACACCGCGCCGTGATGGTCGACCTCTGCGCCGCCTGTTATCGCCTTGAACAGCAGCTTGTTCATTCACCGTTGAAAATCCTCAGATGAGCCAAGACCCCGCCCCCACGCCACCACAGCCCCACCTCGACCTGCTGCGGCAACTGCACGCCACCACCGTGCTGCTTGAACGAATCGCCGGGGATGTCAGCGTCTGCGACGTCATGGCGCCCGCCGATCGCGAGCGCCTGTTCCAGGCCGTTGCGCGCGTGCATCACCCTGACCACGGAGAACGCCGCCAGAAGCGAAGGGCCGCTGCACGTGAACGCCGCGTCACGCGCACCCGCGAAACGGATGCCGTGTTGCATGAAACCGGTATTCGCGCGTTGCGCCGCAAACCGGTGTTCACTGCACCCGCATTCTTCGCGCCGCCTGGCTTCTCGGCACAAGACCTCACGAAACTGGACGACAGCGCCGGCGACCATCAAGGGCCGCGCATGGAGCCCATGCATTGCTACGTTTGCAAAGTCAAGTACCAACTCGTCCACCACTTCTACGACCAGTTGTGCCCGGCCTGCGCACAGCTCAACTTCAGCAAACGCACGGAACTGGCCGACCTGCGAGGCCGTGTGGCCCTGCTCACGGGCGGTCGCGTCAAGATCGGTTACCAGACGGGGCTCAAGCTGCTGCGCGCGGGCGCACACCTGATCGTCACCACCCGCTTTGCGCGTGACGCCGCGGCGCGTTACGCCCAAGAGGCGGACTTCAGTGAATGGGGCCACCGCCTCGAAATCTTCGGCCTGGATCTGCGCCACACACCCAGCGTGGAGACCTTCTGCCACGAACTCCTGAGCACGCGCGACCGTCTCGACTTCATTGTCAACAACGCGTGCCAGACCGTGCGGCGCCCGCCGGGCTTTTACGCGCACATGATGGCGGGCGAAACGCAGGCCTTGCATCACGCGCCGGCCGCGGCTCGAAAATTGATCGGCACTTACGAAGGTCTGCGCGGCGCCCATATCCTGCCTGAAACTCCCGAGGCGAACGTTTCCGATTTACCCACCGAGCACAACACGGCCCTACCGACCGTCTCGACCCTCACGACCCTTACCGCCCTGACGCACGCGGCAAAGCTCTCGCAGATACCGCTGCTGGCCGAAGAGTTGCTGGCCCAACAGCATCTGTTTCCACAAGGCCGGCTCGACCAGGACTTGCAGCAAGTCGACCTGCGCGGACGCAACTCATGGCGCATGCAGATGGACGAAGTGCCGTCCGTCGAATTGCTCGAAGTGCAACTCGTCAATGCCATCGCGCCGTTTCTCATCAATGCGCGGCTCAAGCCGCTGATGCTGCGCACGCCCGGCCGCGACAAGCACATCGTCAACGTCTCTGCCGTGGAAGGTCAGTTCTATCGCAGCTTCAAGACGACGCGGCACCCTCACACCAACATGGCCAAGGCCGCGCTCAACATGATGACCCGCACCGCCGCGGCGGATTACCACGGCGATGGCATCCACATGAACAGCGTTGACACCGGCTGGGTCACGGACGAGGACCCCGTCGACATCGCCGCGCGCAAGACCGCCGAGCAAGGCTTTCACCCGCCACTCGACATCATCGACGGCGCGGCCCGCATTCTCGACCCCATCATCGACGGCATCAATACCGGTGAGCATGTGTGGGGACAGTTCTTGAAGGACTACCGAACAACGCCTTGGTAGTGAAGGCGCAACAGGTCACTTCCCGCCGCTCGGAGACAGGCGTGGCCCTTGCGCGCCCCCAAAGCATGTCGTCGCCAGTTCGTACTTCCCCGGTCCGGTGCAAACGCAGGCTGCCTCCATTCAGCGCACTTGAAACAGAGAGGCTCAATCCACCGCCACCCCCCGCGGTCAAGCTGTTTTGCGTCGAGCCTTCGATGACGCGGTCCGACTAGGTCAGGTAGACCTCGGTTCAAGGACGCCGACTGAAGTGTCAGGAAGCTGACTGCTTTCCCCCTGTCCCGCCGGCCAATGCAAAGTCCCTGGTGCGGGGGTTGGGTCATGAATCGCGAAAGCGCATGGCCGAAACTATGACAGGGTTCGCAGGCTGAAGCCGCATGTTTTGCCGGATTGAGTAGCCTCAGACAGTCGCTTCGCCGACCAGTTCCAAGTCGCCCTGCAAACCAGCCGTAATCCTCCGCACCAACAGCTCGAGTTCGTTGCACCCAGCGCTGGCAGCCGAAAGGTCGCCGGCGAGAACAGCGTCCTCAAGCGCCTTCGCCGGCAGATACAAATCGTCATAACCGACGCTCCCGCCGGCACCCTTCAACCAGTGCGCGAGCGCGGCCAACTCGTCGAGCCGACGATCGGCCAGCGCCGCAGCGATCTCGTTCATCTTTGCCGGCAGCTGCGCGGCAAAACGCCGTGCAATGCTCTTCAACCGCGGCTGCGAAGCAAGTCGCGACACGATCGGCGCTTCATCCAGATAGCGATCCGGATCCGCCGCGCGCACGATGTCCTGAGCCGGCAGCGTCGGCTCCCTCGCAACCCGTTCTCCACCGATGCGGCTCGCCAGATCGGCGAGCAGCTGTTCGATATCGATGGGCTTGGTCATGAAGCCGCTAAATCCGGCTTCAGTCAGCTCACGCTCGAATCCCTTCATGGCATTCGCAGTCAGTGCGACGATCGGCAGCAGATGGCCGGCCGCGCGAAGCTGTCGAGTCGCTCCAACCCCGTCGAGCACCGGCATCTGCATGTCCATGTAGACCATGTCGAAGGGTTCGGAAGCGACCGTATCGACTGCCACCTGGCCGTTTTCGGCCTCGGAGACCCGCAGCCCGAACTCTTCCAGAACGACGCGCAGAAGTTGTCGATTCTCCACGCCGTCATCAACGATCAGGATGCGCGCTGGCGGGAAATGCCAATGAACGGCTCCGACCGGTGCGGCGGCGGTCGTTGCATGCATCATCAGCTCATGACGCGACAACATAGTCTCCGCACGAAGTGTGCCGGCGTCGAGGCTGACATGGAACGTGGTGCCATGGCCGAAGGTGCTGCTGGCGCGGATATCGCCGCCCATCGCACGGGCGAATCCGCGGCTGATCGTCAGCCCCAGGCCGGTGCCGCCGAAGCGCCGCGTCGTCGAGGCTTCGGCCTGCACGAACGGCTCGAAGACCGATTCCAGCTTGTCCGGGGGTATGCCGATGCCGGTATCGCTGACGTCGAAACAATAGCGCGGATCACTGCCCTGCGCTACTTCGCGGTCGATCCACAGCGTCAGCGTTACCCCGCCGGTGTCGGTGAACTTGATGGCATTGCCGATCAGGTTGGTCAGGATCTGACGCATGCGCGCCGGGTCGCCGATGATCGTCGCTGGAAGCGCTTCAGGGACACAAAGTTCAAGCTTCAGTCCTTTGTCGAGCGCACGCACGTTCAAGGTCTCCACCACTTCGTGCGCTACGCGATGCGGCGGGAACGAAACGCGTTCGGCCTCGAGGCGGCCGGCCTCGACCTTCGACAGATCCAGGATGTCGTTGATCAGCGTCAGCAGGTGTCGCCCGCTTGAATGAATGATGTCGAGGTGGCGCGTCGCATCGACTGGATTGCGCAACGCACCGCGCCGCAACACGTCGGTGAAGCCGAGGATCGCATTCATGGGCGTGCGGATCTCGTGGCTCATGTTGGCCAGGAACTGGCTCTTTGCCTGGTTGGCATTCTCGGCCTCGACCTTGGCCGCCCGCAGCGCCACTCCACGTTGCTCGAGTTCGGTCACGTCCTGCAGGCTGACCAGTACACCCTGCTGGCGCCCACCTGGCCCGAGAATGGGTGTGCAGTTGGTTCGGAATGTCGAAGCGTGGCCCGAGACGCCGGTCACGTCCAGCTGCGCGTTGCGCTGGATCTGGGTTTCGCGCAACGCGCGCTCCCAAGGCAAATCGGAACGCTGCGGCATCGATCCGTCCGGCAGCGTCCATGCAATATTCGCGGCTGACTGGCCGATCAGCGTATCGGCCGGCACGCCGAGAACGTCGCCGAGTGACCGGTTCGCCAACATGATGACGCCGTCACGGTCGAGTACCAGCAGGCCTTCGGTCAGCGAGTCAAGCGCATGCCTGACCCGCGACGGAATCGTGCGGGAAGGATCGAGATGGCGCAGCATCCGTTTCAGATACAACAGATAGCTGAACAGCCCAAGCACGAACATCACAGCGCTGAGCTTGATCGCCGGGTCCTGCAGTTCAGCGCGCCAGCCGGCGGCCGAGCGCAACGGCTCGAATCTGAACTCGATTGCGCCCCATGGCTGCCCACCCTGCCATACCGGAACGACGATTTCGCTGTCAGTCGAGTGGGATCTCGGACCATGCGTCCAGCCAGACGCATGGTCATTGACGTCAATCAGCAGCGCACCGCCATCGCCACGCACGCCGATCGACTGCAGATGTTTGGTGCGTGCTTGAATCACACCGAGCAGGCTTTTCAATCCCTCTGGCGCTGCTTCGTCGAGCAGGCCAGAAGAGGTCACTGCAACAGCTTGCGCGAGTTCAACGCGGTGCTGGCGTGTGAGTGCTTCGCCATCTGGTACCAAGCCGAAATAGATCGCCACCAGCAGCAATGTGACGGTCAGCGAGGCCAAGCCGAGCGCAAGGTAGAGACGCGAGCTGATCCACGTAAATTTTCGCCGCCGTTTGATCACGGCAATTCTCCCAAGATTCTTTGGCGACCAGCCGCAGCCGTGACTTCGCCTGCTACATGGCTAATCGGCAACCTTTGAGAATTGCTGAGGCGCGAGGCTGTGACTGGCCCGCGTGCATGCGTCGAGGCTGACCCATCGGAGAACATCCGTTCGACATCCTCGGCGCCGTCGTCCTCCTCTTCGTCGTCGTCGGCTCCTCCCGCGCCGGCGCGTCCTGACGACAGCACTGGAAGCGGGTCGATCATTTGCCAAGCCGGCATCGCCGACAGCACCGAACTGAGCAGCAACCCGCCCCGAATCAACCAGATCACATACCCGACCGACAAGCCGGTCGTCACCGCGATCGATGAGGCGATTGCCTGCTGATGCGTCTCGGCGTGCCCTTCAACCTGCCGCTGCAGTTCCTCAAGCCGGCGCAGCATCTCACCGCTTTGCAGCGATTCGACCAGTGTCGAGATCTGTACCGCGTTGAGATCCGCGACGATCGCCTGCGCGAGCACCAGGTCGGAAACCGAACCAATCCGGCTGGACTGCACCACAGCTTCGATACGCTGCTGAACCACGCTGGATCCGGACTCCCCGGGATCGGCAGTCGCTTCGGATAACAGATCACTGGCCGTACCGATCGGCATCACCAGTTCGAGCAGCAACTTTTGAATCGGCTGCGCAGCACCCTTTGTGGCAGCGACAACGGCCGGCCGCGATTCCTCCACTGGTTCGTCGGGTGAATTTTCGGCCAACTTGATCGTCGGCTTGATCGCGAACTCGATTGAGAAGTTGACGGTTGCGGATGCGCCCGACAGATCGGTCGCGGTCACATGGATTGGCAGCGTCATGGCGACGCCGTGCGGGGCAAGGCCATGGAACTCAAGCAGTTTCGCATCGAACTTCAGCCAGCTCGGTAGCGGCTTGCCGTCAGCCAGCGTCGCGACGATCGTCAGTTGGTCGCCGCTGTCGATATCGCTGAACGACGATCCCGGTAGCGAGAACTTGAATTCGTCACCTGTCAAGACGCTGCGGTCTGTCGTTGCCGAACTGACGACCGGCCCGCTGTTGGTCCCCGTAATCGTCACGTCGATGCGGCGCGTCAGCGTCCCACCGTGGCCGTCGTCAACCGCCAGCTCGAAGCTCTCGACTCGTGTTTGTCCAGCGCCCAGGTATTGGACCGCGGGCGCAGCGACGTTGTAGTTCCAGATCAACGACCCGCCGTTCGAGCCGGCACTGCGCTGCGGCATCAGCGTAACCTGCAGAGAGCCGAGAACCGGACCGATCGGCACACCCGCGCGGGTCAGCAGGTGGTGGTCGCTCAGATCGGCATCGCCAAAATCGATCTGTCCGCTGTCGTGCAAGACAGCGTTCGGGTCGGCTGATTCGGTCACCGCCCCTGCCAGCTTCGCTTCGGTGACAAAAGGCGCGTCGTTGCTTCCGACAATCTCGATCTCGATCACCCTGCTCAGCAAGCGCTCGTCCTGGTCCACGAGATCGAGCATGAAGCGCTCGATTCGCGTCTCACTGGCCGCGAGGTATTTGACTGCGGCAGCGTCGACGCGGTAGCTCCAGCGTGCAGTGCCACCGCTGGTATCGGACTGCAGCACGACGCTGACCGATCCGAGCACCGATCCGATCGGCTGCGCCACCTGGGCCGTCCGGTATACGTCGGCAAGATCGCGATCGCTGAATTCGACCGCTCCGCTCGCGCCGAGCACGCTGGAATGCATGGTCGGATCGACCTCGATGCGGCTGCTCAAGCGCTCTGCGACAACCACCGGCCGGTCGTCGCCGCCAACCAGGGTGACGTCGATCTCCAGCGTCACGCTGCTACCGTTGCGGTCGTCGATTTCGATCGTGAAGCGATCGACGATGCGCTGCCGATCGGACAGGAATTCGATCGCACCGGCGTCGACGGAATAGGTCCAGCTGAGCGATCCGCCGATGCCGCTGCCGGTTGTATCGGCATCAATGCGCGCGTCGAGCCGACCAAGAACGTTGCCGAGCGGCTTGCCCGTTGACGTCAGTCGGTGTGAGTCGTTGATGTCGAGATCGCTGAATGCGATTCGGCCTTCAGCATGCAGGGAACCGATTGAACTGTCGGCTTCATGGATAGTGGCCTGCAACTGGCCATCTCTGATGATGATTGCATCATTGCTGCCATGCACCACCACCTCGATCTGAAGCGTGATGTCGCCTCGGTGTCCGTCGTCGAGCGTGATCTCGAAACGCTCGGTCCGGGTTTCACCGGCGGTCAGCCCGAGGACTGCCGAAGAATCGATCGAGTAGATCCATGCGATCTCGCCACCGACGCCTCGGCCCGTGCTGTCACGCACCAGTAACGCTTCGAGCGTGCCGAGATTGTCGCCCTGCGGCGTGCCTCGACGCGTAATCGTATGGGAATCGCTGAAATTCAGATCGTCGAAATCGATTCGACCGACGGTCTGTTGCAGCAGATTTGGCACGGTCGAGGCCTTGATCTCGCCGTCCAGCTGCGCGAAGGTGATGACCGGGTCGACGTTCGGGCCGCTGATCAGGATATCGATTCGACGTGTCACGCTGCTGCCGCTCGAATCCGACAGTTCGATCTCGAAACTGTCGGTCCGGCTCTCGTTGATCGCGAGGTAGTCGATCGCGGCGGTGGGAACACTGTAGAACCAGCGCACTACGCCGCCGTTTCCGCTGCCGGTGGTGTCGCTCTCGTGAATGACGCTCAGACGACCGAGCGCGTCGCCGATCGGACTCCCGATGGCTGATACACGATGGGCATCGAGCAGATCAGCATCGCTGTAGATGATTACGCCGCTGCTTTCCAGTTCACCGACGAATCCGATCTCATTAAACACCGATCCGTCGAGCTGCTCGCTGTCGATGAAAATCGCATCATTGGTCCCGGTGATCGTCACGTCGATCCGCTTCGTGATCAGGCTGCCGTTTTGGTCGGTCAGAGTGATCGCGAAGCTTTCGACTCGCGTTTCTCCGGCCGCCAGGTAATCGACTGCGGCTGCGGCGACGCTGTAGTTCCAGGTCAGCTGGCCGTTGACGCCGCTGCCAGTGCTATCGGTATTCTTCACCGCGGTCAGGGAACCGAGCACGCTGCCGATTGCCGTGCCGCTCGGCGAAACGAGGTGCACATCGTTCAGGTCGACATCGCTGAACGTGATGCTCCCGCTGTCGCTCAGGGTGCTGCTCGGAGTGACCGATTCGGTCACCGCTCCGACCAAGTCCTCGCCATTGATCACGATGGCATCGTTGGTCCCGGTGATCGTCACCACGATTCGCTTCGTGGTCAGACCGCCACGCTGGTCGCTCAACGTGATGTCGAAGCTCTCGACCTTTGCTTCGCCGGCGGCCAGGTATTCGACCGCTGATGCAGCAACGCTGTAGCTCCAGGTCAGCTGGCCGCCGGTCCCGGTACCGGTGGTGTCGCTGTTCTCGACCACAGTGAGCGTGCCGAGCACCGATCCGACTGATACACCGCTTGGCGAGACCAGATGCACGTCGCTCAAATCGACGTCGGCGAAGCGGATGATGCCGCTGTCGCTCAGATTGCCGACCGGTGTGACCAGTTCGGTCACCGCGCTGATCAGTTGCTCTGACGTCACAACCGGAACGTCGTTGGTTCCGGTAAT
>JBBRID010000056.1:0-13452 GCA_038221635.1 Burkholderiales bacterium | reverse complement strand
TCCGGGACGTGACGCGTCGAAGTGACGCTCATTTCGCGGCATCGACCGCCGCTGGGCGGCGGTCGACCACCGGTTGACCGCGTGTGATGCCAGGCCCTGGAGGCCTGCGCCAAGGGCCTGGAGCCCTCGACCGAGCGGTGCACAGCCAATGGCTTGACCTTGGCACGCCGGCCGGTACCGAATCACCTCGAACGTGTGTGCGAAGCACACCCGTTGGACCCAGGGTAGGTGCCGCGGTTCAGAAACATCGAGCGAGTGGCTCGCCGCAAGTTGATGCATTTGAATGCGTCGCCAGACCTGGTAGCCTGCGCGTTCCGACAGGCAACCGGCTCGAACCGCTGTCCAGAGATCGGTTCGGCGTCGCGCCGGGACTCGTTCGGAGCACAGCGCAGGCGGCAAGGCGGTCAAGGACGGGGATCTGGTTCGTCAATGGTCAGCGTCAATCTTCAGCGCACTTCCATGGTCTTGCCCGCCATAGAACACACCCAGGATGGAAACCTGGCTCGCGCCGTCATCGACGGCGTAGGCAATCACGACCCTGCCCTTGTGATGCGTGGTCCTCAAGCCCCGGTCGAACATCGTCCCGCGGTACGCCTCGCTGGGGGAACAAGGCCAAGCCCTCGCAGGTGGTCACGTAACGCTCAGCAGTCGCCGGCGACGTTTGCTCGGCGATGTAGGCGTACAGCGCCTGCAGCTGGTTTTCAGCCTCAGGCGCAAACAAGACGACGTGTGGCATCAGGCCCTGGTCGTCACCTTCCGGTGCACGTCGGCCAAGCGGGCCTTGACGGCATCTACGCTGACGGCCTGACCTGGGTCAGCCTTGAGCCGGTCGTACGCGGCCGCCACGTCGCCACGCAGCCAGTCTTCGACTGCCCTGTCGCGTGCCAGCAGCGTTCGGAGTCCATCGCGAATGACTTCGCTTTCGGTGGCGTACTCGCCGGCCGCAACCTTCGCCTTGACCGCGTCCGCCATGTTGTTTGGCAACGTGATGCTGAACTGCTGTGTCGAGCGCATGATCGGCCCCAGAGAGTTAGTAGGATTAAATCCTACACCATGACCGTGATCAGCCGCGCAACTGGTCGGTCGCAGCTTCCGGTGGCGATGCCGTAGCGGAAAACCTGGCCCAAGGTCCCAAGGTCCAGGCGCCCAGACAACAAAAAAGCTCCCAAGTCGTTAATCTACTTAGGAGCTTGGTCCGTGATGGAACGATATTGGGACGATATTGGGACGATATGAAATTTCTAGATGGGGTGGCTGATGGGGCTCGAACCCACGACAACAGGAATCACAATCCTGGACTCTACCAACTGAGCTACAGCCACCACCGAACCGCAGAGTATAAACGAAGCGGCCTGCTCACCCGACAAAACGGGTGGTGAAACTGACCCGCACGGATCAATTCAGCGGGGCACTGGCAGGCGCAGCTGCGGCGGGCTTGCGCTCGACTTTGAATCGGCGCTTCAGCGATTCGTAATAGGCCAGGGTTTCGACTGCGGCGACTGCCTTGGCGTATTCGTTGCGCAGCGCCTCGACATCCACCGGCTTGGTGTCGGCGGCCAGCACCTTGTTGACCTTCACCACCACGTAGCCCTGCAGGCCCAGGTCGACTCCGATCACCGCCGGCAACGACTTGGCAGGTGCTCGCAAGGTCTCGTCGATCACTTTCTGCGCCAGGTTCTCGGGCTTGGCGCGCGAAATGATGATCTCCTTGTCATCGAGTGCGGTTGCCGGCGCAGCCTTCAATTCGGCAAGACGCGCTGCACCGGCTTTGCTGGCCAGAGCCGCCGCCTGCTTTTCGGAAACCGCCGCCATCACCTGGCTGCGGACTTCTTCGAACGGCTTGGTGTGGGCAGGCGAATGTTTGGTCACCCGAGCGGAAACCATCTGCGTCGGAGCCGTCTCGACGGCTTCCGTATTGCGCTTGTTGCGGATTGCATCGCTGGAGAACACGGCATCCAGCAACTTGGGTGACGCCAGCGGACCGGCCGCTCCGGGGGTCGGATTGCGGGTCATTCCGCTGGCTGTTCTCAGCTCGAGCTTGAACTTGTCGGCGGCCGGCTTCAGGCTGTCGGCCTGTTCGTAGACGACGTTGCTGAAATCCACCGCCAGTTCGGTGTATTTCTGTTGCGCCAGCTGTTTGCGCAGCGCGGCCTCGATCTCCGGACGCACCGATTCGAAGCTGCTCTTCTCGCCACCGCGGATGCTTGTCAGCTTGATGATGTGATAGCCGAAATCGCTGGCCACGAGGTTGCTGATGTCGTCGGGCTTCAATGCAAACGCCGCTTCCTCGAAGGGTTTGACCATCGCACCTTTGCCGAAGAAGTCGAGGTCGCCGCCGTTCGCCGCCGAGCCTGAATCGTCGGAGTTCTTGCTCGCCACGTCGGCAAAGGTCTGCGGTGCTTTTCGAACCTCGGCCAGCAAGGCCTCGGCCTTGGTTTTGGCTGCTGCACGCACCTCGGGCGTCGCCGAAGCATCAACCTTGATCAGGATGTGACTGGCGCGGCGCTCCTCCGGCTTGGTGTAGCGTGCCTCGTTCTGCGTGTAGTACTTTTTCAGTTCTTCTTCGTCGACCCTCACGGACTGCTGCAGCTTCTCGACGTCGAGCACCAGATATTCGATGTCGACCTGCTCCGGGGCTTGAAACTGCGCCTCCTTTTCCTTGTAGAAGGCCTGCAGCTCGGCATCGGTCGGCTTGACCTGCGACGCATACGCCGTCGGCTCGAAGCGCTGCACTTGCACCGCACGTTGTTGCAAAAACGCATCAAGCGCAGCCGACGCGGCGGCCGCCGGCGCAATGGCCGTGGCGTCGATCGGTTTCAGCACCTGATTCGCCGAGATGTCCTGGCGCAGACGTTGCGCGAACATCTCGGACGACATGCCCTGCGACGCCAATACGTCGGCGTTGACACTGCCATCGGGGTTGCGCAGAAATTCGAACTGTGGATCGCGGCGG
The DNA here is from genome assembly GCA_038221635.1 of Burkholderiales bacterium. Lineage (GTDB taxonomy): Bacteria > Pseudomonadota > Gammaproteobacteria > Burkholderiales > Burkholderiaceae_C > Ideonella_A. The sequence goes on along the minus strand of JBBRID010000056.1, from coordinate 10,499 downwards.
AACACGTACAGCATGCGTTCGTCGGTGGTCACCAGGTGCAGTTTTTCGGCAGCGGTCGCCATCACGCGATCGCGGATCAGGCCATCGAGCGTTTCCTGCCGCATCTCCGGCGTGTCGAGCGTCTTGGTATCGACGTTCGGTGACTCCTGCCGGACGCGTTCGATCTGGCGGCGGTGCGCGGCCTCGAGTTCGGCCCTGGTGATGTCGAAGCCGCCGACGCTGGCGACAACCTGTGCCTCCTCACCCTGCCCGGTCGTGTAACCCTGCAATCCGAAGAAGACAAACGACGGAATGATCAACACGATCAGGAAAAAAAACAGCACGCGCGTGTGATTGCGGATGAAGTCGAACATCGATTGGCCTCAAGGTAACGGTACGGGCGACTTGCAAACGGCTGCTGCCATTGCAAGCTCTTGTGCGCGATGACGCGATTCACAAGCGCCCAGATGCAACAAAGGCGAACCGAGGTTCGCCTTTGGGCTGATTTGTGGGTAGTTTACCCGACGTGCTCAGTCGCCGAACATCACCTCGCCGGGCGACTGGATCGAACCCGCCCCAGCGGCGCCGACAAACCCGGATTGGTGGGTGCTGAGGGGCTCGAACCCCCGACCTACGCCTTGTAAGGGCGCCGCTCTACCAACTGAGCTAAGCACCCGGGAATGAAAAACCTTCAAACGAAAACCCCGCACAGAAAAGGTCAAGCTGCGCGGTCAGGCTGCGCGACCTCACGTGCTCAATTCAGCGCGTCCTTCAGCGCCTTGCCGGGTCGGAACTTCGGAACCTTGGCCGCCTTGATCTTGATCGCTGCGCCGGTACGCGGATTGCGCCCGCTGCGCGCTGCCCGTTTGCTGACGGTGAAGGTGCCAAAACCGACCAGCGAGACGCTGCCGTTTTTCTTCAGCGTCACTTTGACGCCACCAATCACGGCCTCCAGCGCACGACCGGCCGCAGCCTTCGAGATGTCTGCCTGCTTGGAGATGTGTTCGATCAGTTCGGATTTGTTCACGAAAAGGCCCTCTCTCGGTGCGCGTTTATACGTGGTTTTATCAGAAATTGGCGATGGCGGTCGGCATCGCCGAGGCGAATTCGAATCAGTGGGCACACTTGCAGGAGTCAAGCGTGGGAAGCGGATTCTATTCGCGTTGACCAATATTGAAAGCCAATCCGAGACAGGATTTTCCCCGCATTGACAGGTACGGATTTACAACATTCACCGAACCACCAACGCAACCCCGACCACCGCCAACGCCATGCCGGCCAGAGCAAGTGGGGTAAGAGTTTCGCCGAACAACGGCCAGGCCAGCAACGCGGTGCAGGGCGGCACCAAAAAGAGCAGGCTGGTGACCTGGGTGGCCGCGCCGCGCTGGATCAGCAGATACAGCAACGAGCTGCCACCCAGCGTCAGTCCGAAAACAGACCACGCCATTGCGCCATAGAAATACACGTTCCAGCGGATAGCCTCGGCTTCGAAGGCGACGAACGGCAGACTGACCAGCAACGCGCCCAACAACTGCACTGTACTCGCCGTTCGAACATCACAGGGCTGAACGTGGCGCTTCTGATACAGCGTACCGACGGTGATGCTGACCAGTGCCAGCAGCGCGAGCGACAGGTTCCAGGCATTGAGCTCGCCCACGCCGAGCTTGCGCCAGACAACCAGCAGCAGTCCACCGAGACCGAGCGCCAGGCCGACCCATTGCTTGTTGCCGATGACGGCGACGAGTGGCCGAGTACCGCCCGGATTTGCACCGCTGCTGCGGCCGACGCCGACACTGCGACTGACCCAGACCGCGGTCAGGACCGGCTGCAACCCGACCAGCAAGGCCACCGTGCCGGCACCGATGCCCGCCTTGACCGCGGCCCAGACGCCACCCAGGTAGCCACCATGCATCAACATGCCGGTCAGCGCCAGATGTGCCCATTGCGTGCGACTGCGGGGCCACGCCGCACCGGAGATCGCCACCCAGACCAGAAAGCATGCGATCGACAAGCCATAACGGATCGTCAGAAAACTCATCGGTGGCGCCTGCGGCATGCCGTAGCGCGCAACGATGAAGCCGGTGCTCCAGATCATCACAAAGACCCACGGCATGGCGCGGATCAGGCGGGGGGAGATCGAGGTGGTCAGTTGTCAGTCGCGCGGGCGGCGATTCCAGGGGTGGCTCGATATCCGTAGGAGCGGCTTGAGCCGCGATTGGTCTTGATGCCGCGCGGCGGCCGCATGTTGACGAACACAAGCGCGGCTGAGGCCGCTCCTACGAACGAAATGCAATCGAGAGACACGGGAGAGCGACCCGTCAACGCACCCGCGCGCGAATTTCCGGCAAGGCCTTCTGCAGGTAATAGACCATCGACCAGATCGTCAATATCGCCGAGGCGATGATCAGCAGCGTGCCCCAGAAATGGGTATCGAGAATGCCTAGCAAGCGGCCATCGTAGAGCAGGAATGGAATCGCGACCATCTGCACGACGGTCTTGATCTTGCCCAGCATGTGCACCGCCACGCTGCGCGCCGCGCCGATCTGCGCCATCCACTCGCGCAACGCCGAGATGGCGATCTCGCGCCCGATGATCACCAGCGCAACCAGCGCGTGCAGACGGTTCAGGTGCACCAGCACCAACAAGGCGGCGACCACCAGAAACTTGTCGGCCACTGGATCGAGAAAGGCGCCGAACGCCGAGGTCTGGTTCAGGCGACGGGCCAGATAGCCGTCGGCCCAGTCGGTGAGTGCGACGATGATGAACAGCACCGTTGCCAGCAGATTCTGCATGGCCGGTGCGATGTTCAGATAGAACACGCCGACGATCAGCGGGATCGAGACGATTCTTGCCCAGGTCAGCAGTGTCGGCAGATTGAAGAACATCGATCGCGATTGTGCCGGCTTTCAGCGCCGTGCCTGTAAACAGAAGTCAATCAAGCGATCGCGGCTTGAACTGGCGAGCGTCGTTGAACAAAAAAGTCTCGGCAAATCTCCATGGCCGCGGCAGGCGCCCGACGTTGCCGAACGGCGCGGCGCGGTGCACGGCATCGATCGCCGTCTGGGTGGTGTCTTTCGCCTGTCTGGGATAGCGCAGCACCTGGATGCTGCGCACGCTGCCATCGGCGTTGACCTCGATCTCGAGCACCGGTATCGCCAGCAGCGTCTGCGGCACCTCGCCGAGATAAGTCGCACCCGGATTGGCGGCGATCAGGCGTTGCGCGGCCTGCAGCCGGTATTCGTTCCAGTTTCGAGCCGGCGCCGCCGGCTGCAGGCTTGGAGCGTTGGGTGCCGAGTCCGGCCGATTCGGCGGCTGAACTTCGGCAGGCGCCGCTGACGGCGGAACCGGTCGTTCCGGCAACGGGGTCTGGTAAATCGGCAGAGGACTAGAGCAACCCGCCAGCAAGATGGCGACGGTTGTCATGCGCAACCGGACAAACGCTGCAGCCGGGCGCTTGGCTGAGGGCGGCATGTCGGCAGTTCTGTACCGCTCAGGTTCGGGTTCAGTGAAGGGCACGGTAGATCTCCTCTGCCAGTTGCCTGGAAATCCCTTCGACGGTGATCAGGTCGTCGACGCTGGCGCGGCCGACGCCGCGAACACCGCCGAAGCGCTGCAGCAGTCTGGCACGCTTTTTCGGCCCGACGCCGGGAATATCTTCCAATGAACTGCCGCCGGTACGCACGCTGGCGCGGCGCGCCCGCATGCCGGTGATCGCAAAGCGGTGCGCTTCGTCGCGGATCTGGGCCACCAGCATCAATGCTGCCGAATCGCGGCCGAGCCAGATTTTTTCGCGACCATCGGCAAAGACCAGCTCTTCGAGACCGACCTTGCGGCCCTCGCCCTTCTCGACGCCAGCGATCAGGCCGAGGTCGAGTCCAAGTTCGGCAAAGACCTCGCGCGCCATCGACACCTGACCCTTGCCACCGTCGACCAACACCAGGTCAGGCAGGCGCAGCCGGCTCTCGGCCGCCACCGACCCATCGCTCGAAGCGTCCCCACCACCACCACTCGCGGCGGCCGCGTCCGCCAACGCAGCGGCGATCTTGCCGTAGCGGCGCTGCAACACCTGGCGCATCGCCGCGTAGTCGTCACCGCCGGTGATGCCTTCGATGTTGTAGCGGCGGTATTGCGCGGGCTGCATGCGGTGGTCGTCGAATACGACACACGAGGCTTGCGTCGATTCGCCCGCGGTGTGGCTGATGTCGAAACATTCGATGCGGAAGCGCTCGAGTCGCTCCGGCGCGAGATCGAGTGCCTCGACCAAGGCGCGGGTGCGGGCCAGTTGCGAGCCTTCCTCGGCCAGCAATTGCGCCAGCCGCAAGTCGGCACCTTTGACACACATCTCCAGCCAGACCCGGCGCTGACCGCGCGGCTGGTGTTGCACAGTGAGCTTGATGCCACTGTTTTGCGCCAAAGCCTCGACCAGGACCTTGTCGACCGGATGGCTCAACACCAGGCACGGCGGCAGGCCACCGCTGAGGTAGTGTTGCGCGATGAAGGCTTCGAGAACCTGCACCGCCATCTTGGCAACCGGGTCGGGATCTTTCACTTCAGGCGCGGCATCCACAACGTCCGCTACCTCCGGCAGGACAAGGCCATCGCCGCCGGTGGCGAGAGGCACATCCAGGTCCTCGGTGTCGTCGGCGGCGTCTTGCGCAACGGCCTCGACGGCTGCCGCATCTTCAAGGTGGGTCGGAAAATACGGCCGATCGCCAAGGTGGCGGCCGCCACGAACCATCGCCAGATTGACACAGGCCCGTCCGCCCTGAACCCTTACCGCGAGGATGTCGGCGTCGCGGGTGCTGACGCCGGTGTTGTCCTCCACACCCTGCTGATGCAGCACGCGCGACAGCGCGCCGATCTGGTTGCGTATCTCCGCGGCCTGTTCAAACCGCAAGGCATCGGAGAACGCCATCATCTGCCGCTGCAGTTCGTCCAACAGCGATTGCTGCTCGCCGTCGAGAAATTGCTCGGCATGCTCGACGTCGCGCGCGTAGTCGGCCGCCGCGATGTGGTTGACACACGGCGCCGAGCAACGCTTGATCTGATACAGCAGGCAAGGCCGCGTGCGGTTGTTGAAGACCGTGTCTTCGCAGGTGCGCAGCTTGAAGACCTTCTGCAGCAGCTGGATCGATTCCTTGACCGCCCAGGCGCTCGGATACGGGCCGAAATAGCGCTGCCGGCGATCGACCGCGCCGCGGTAATCGGCCATGCGCGGGAAGTAGCCGGCGCTGGTGGCCGGAATCGCGGCGCCGGCATCGGCATCGCGTCGGCCGGTGATCTTCAGATAGGGATAACTCTTGTCGTCGCGGAACAGGATGTTGTAGCGCGGGTTCAGCGTCTTGATCAGGTTGTTCTCGAGCAGCAGGGCTTCGGCCTCCGACCGCACGACGGTGGTCTCGAGGCGAGTGATCTTGCCAACCATGACGCCGATCCGCGTGCCGCCGTGGTTCTTCTGAAAATAGCTGGAAACCCGCCGCTTCAGATCGCGCGCCTTGCCCACATACAAGACCGCGCCATGGACATCGAAATAGCGATAGACGCCGGGCAAACCGGGCAAGGCGGCGACATCGGCGAGCAATTGTTCGCGCGCAAGCTCGGCGACGGTCGACGTGGCGTCGGCATCGTGCGGGGTCGTATCGTCGGTTGTCGGATTCGTCATGGTGCGGTTTTCGCTGCCCCTGATTTTGCCGCGTCGCCAGGTTCGATAATCTCGCGATGCCCTGGGACCTGTTTTGCCGTGTCGTCGACAACTTCGGCGACATCGGAGTCTGCTGGCGTCTGGCGGCGCAACTGGCCGAACAGGGCCAGCCGTCTCGACTCTGGGTCGACGACGCCAGCGCACTCGCCTGGATGGCGCCCCGACACGAGGCGACCCATCCGCTGGTGGCCGTGCGAGATTGGTCAGAAGCCGCTGGCGACGCGGCGCCAGAGCCTGGCGCGGTCGTGATCGAAGCCTTCGGATGCGATCCACCGCCCGCCTTTGTCGCACGCATGGCAGCACAGAAGCTGCGCACCGGGCGCCAACCGGTGTGGATCAACCTCGAATATCTGAGCGCCGAAACCCACGTCGAGCGCAGCCACCGACTGCCGTCGCCGCAGGCTTCAGGATCCGCAGCGGGGCTTGTCAAATACTTCTTCTTCCCCGGATTCAGCCAAGCCAGTGGCGGCTTGTTGCGCGAGCCCGACCTGGCGCGGCGACAACGCGAATTCGAGCCGACCGCATGGCTGCAAGGCATGGGCATCGCCTTGCAGCCGGGCGAGCAGGCCTTCAGCTTGTTCTGTTACCCGGATGCGCCGCTGGCTGAGCTGGTCGAGACCTTGGCGAGCGGCGACCGGCCCACGGCATTGCTGGCAACTGCCGGAGCCGCTGGCGCAGCACTGTCGGAACTGCTCGGGCCATCGCTGCAACGCGGCAGCGTGCGCGGCATCAGGCTACCCTGGCTGACGCAGCGCGACTACGATCACCTGCTGTGGAGCTGCGACGTCAACTGGGTGCGCGGGGAAGACAGCGCGGTGCGTGCGCAGTGGGCCGCACGCCCGTTCGTCTGGCAGCTGTATCCACAATCCGATGGCGCCGACCGACCGAAGGCCGATGCTTTCATGGCGAGATTCTTCGATCGGGCAGTGCGAGCAGCTGAACCCGATCTGGTCGCCGATGTGACCACCATCTGGCGGCACTGGAACGGCTGGTCGACGATCGATTCATACCGGCCGGCGTTGCTCGCGGACCGCAGCCGCTGGCAGGCCCAATGTGTGGCCTGGCGCAACCATCTGCAATCGCAATCGGAACTTCTAAGCCGTCTTCAGGGTTTTGTGGCCGAAGCGAGCTAAAATCGTGGGCTTTGCGCGGCGGGGCGACCCACGCCCGCCTCGCCGAACCCAGTCCGCGCTGCAAAGAGTTGAAAAAGCCGCGGAACAATATACGGAAATTCCGGAAACACCCATGAAAACCGCACAGGAAATTCGCGCCGGCAACGTCATCATGCACGACAAGGACCCGATGGTCGTGTTGCGCACCGAATACAGCCGCGGCGGCCGCAACTCGGCCACCGTGCGCATGAAACTGAAGAGCCTGCTGAACAGCTCGGGCACCGAAGTCGTCTTCAAGGCCGACGACAAGATGGACCAGGTCATCCTCGACAAGAAGGATTGCACCTACTCTTATTTTGCCGACCCGATGTACGCCTTCATGGACGGTGAATACAACCAGTTCGAAGTCGAGTCCGAGAACATGGGCGACGCGATCCAGTACCTGGAAGACGCGATGCCGGTCGAGGTTGTTTTCTATGACGGCAAGGCCATTTCGGTCGAACTGCCGACCAGTCTGGTGCGCGAAGTTGTCTACACCGAGCCGGCCGTCAAGGGCGATACCTCGGGCAAGGTTCTGAAGCCGGCCAAGCTGGCGACGGGATTCGAAATCTCGGTGCCGCTGTTTGTCGCGCCGGGCGACAAGATCGAAATCGACACCCGTACCCACGAGTACCGCAAGCGGGTCTGATCCTCGCAGCGGGTGCGGCCTGCCGGAAACGCATCTGTGGCTGAGCGATGATGGCTTTCGACCCTGCCATCATCAGCGTGCCGTTCCGGATGCAACCCGGACTCAGCCGGCTCCCAGCCGGGCAACGGCAGCTGACCCCCAATCACCCCGGCGACATCCACCTGGCCGCCAAGCTGGCGGTCCTGCGCCACTTCCCACGGCAGGCCTTGTGCCGCATCAGCGACTGGGATGCTGGCCCTGCCCTCGCAGCGCTCGCCGATCAGGCGGCGCTCGAGCATCCTGAAGCCTGGACCCTGACGAGCGCCTCGGTCCGTTGTGTCCATGAATTCAGCGCACCGCTGCTGGGCTGGACCTTGCGCAGTGACGTGCTCGAAGGCTCGGGCGATCCGGCGATTGGCGACTGCCTGCGAGCACTGCCCGCCGATTGGCGGCTTGCCGGGCTGCTGTGCCTCGCGTTCGCGGAAGATTTTGCGGTCATCGACGGCTCTCCCGACGCTGCGGGCCGGATCCCGTGGCTCGCTGTCTGCCTGCCATCACACTGGGCGCCACAAGACAAGGTCGGCAAAGGTTTCGCGCAGGCGCATGCGCCGATTGCCGACAACGACTTGCTGATCCGTGCGTCGGCTCAACTGCCGCGACTGGTCTGCGGGCCACAACGCTGGCAACGCTTCGTCTGGACGATCACGCCGAACCCGCAGCTCGACGGACACCCACTCCGTCAGCCTGGCGTGCTCTGGCCTGCGAACGCGTCAGCCGACGAAATTGCCGGGATGGCCTGGCTGCGCAGCGAACATCAAACCTTCATTCCCATTGCCGGCCGGCAGCAGGCGGTTTTCACGATCAAGGTGGACATGAAAGCCCTCGTGGATGTCCTGGCCGATCCGTTGATAGGGACGCCGACCCGCCACGCGCTGCAGGCGGCACTCGCGTCGATGAGCGCTGCGGTGCTCGCCTATCGCGGACTGGACACCGCCCGAGATCGGCTCCTCGATTGGCTGGCCAGGCGCGCCGGCGCATGCTGAACCACGATCACCTCGGCAGCAGCGGCCTGCCGGGACGCTGGGCGAACCGTGAACACTTCGTCGTGCTCGAAACCGGTTTCGGGGCAGGCAATGGCTTTCTGAAAACCTGGGCCGCCTGGCGTGCCGACCCTCGGCGCTGCCGCACGCTGCATTACATCGCGATCGACGCACACCCGCCCGAGGCGGTCGAGTTGAGGCACGCGTTTCGGGACGGCGAATCGGCAGCCCTGGCCACACGATTGTTCGATTCATGGCCGGCGCTGACGCCAAACCTGCACCGGCTCGAGTTCGAGGACGGTCGGGTGCAGTTGCTGCTGGTCGTCGACGACCTCCGCAACGGGCTGCGCGAACTGGTCGCCGAAGTCGACGCCTTCTTCTTCGAAGAGCCCCCCAGCGCCCCGCAAGGCGTGGTCTGGCAGCCCCGGCTTTGCAAACGTCTGGCCCGCCTGGCGGCGCCCGATGCCACGCTGTCCAGCCGTTCCAGCGACGCTCAATTTGCCGAGGGTCTGCGCGCAGCGGGTTTTGCCGTGACGGCGACGCCGGCCGGTGCCAACACGGCGGCAACAACCATCGGTCGATTTGCGCCCGGATTCATTCCGAGCCGGCCGCCGGCGCGGCATCCCGTCAGCAGCTCGACGCGCGGGACCACCGAAGGGGCGGCACGCCGCCATGCCTTGATTCTCGGTGCTGGGCTTGCCGGCTGCGCGACCGCCTCGGCGCTTGCCGATCAGGGTTGGGCCGTGACGCTGGTCGATCGCCACCCGACACCGGCTGCCGAGGCGTCGGGCAATGCGGCCGGCGTGTTCCATGGCGTGGTCCATGCCCACGATGGCCACCACGCGCGTTTCAATCGGGCCGCGGCGCTGGAGGCAGGCCGCATCTACCGGCAGATGCTTGCCGCTACACCAAACACTGACACAGACGTGGCCACTGACGTGGTCGCGGGCTCAGCTTCTGGCTCGGTCGGCTCGGTCGATGGCTTGTTGCGCCTTGGCAGCAAGCTGGTCGATCTCGCATCGATGGAAATCGTGTTGGCTGAACTTCGCCTGCCGGCCGGATTTGTTCAGGCAGTCGGTGCCACCCAGGCGTCGAAGCTTGCCGGCATTCCGCTCGCCGACGCCGCCTGGTTATATCCGACCGGCGGCTGGATGCGCCCGACCTGGCTGGCCACGACCTGGCTCGAGCGCGCATCCGACGCGTGTACCTTCATCGGTGGTGTCGAGGTCGATTCGATTCGAAAAATCGACGATGAATGGGCGGTGCTCGACCGCCAGGGCAAGACGATCGCCAGCTCGACCAAGCTCGTGCTCGCCAACGCGGGCGGCGCGCAGCATCTGCTCGACGGACTCACGGGCAGGACTATCGACTGGCCGCTGCAGCAGGTGCGTGGTCAATCTAGCCGCGTCGCACTACGCGCCGGCCTGGGCGCGCCGCCACTGATGCCCCTGAGCGGTGCAGGCTATGTCTTGCCGGCAATCGACGGATGCATGGAGTTCGGGGCGACCGCGCAGCCGAACGACGATTGCCCGGCGGTTCGTGCCAGCGATCACCACGAGAATGCAGCCCGCCTCGCGCGATTGAGCCCGTCGTTTGACACAGTTCAGGGTTTGCCACCCGGCGGGTTCGACGGCCGCACCGCGTGGCGCTGCGTATCCGCCGACCGATTGCCGCTGCTGGGGGCCGTTCCGCACGCTTGGGCCGGCGGCGGTGGCGGTGATTGGGACCAGCCGCGCTTCGTGCCGCGACGGCCGGGTTTGTACCTGTTCACCGCGCTCGGCTCGAGGGGGATCACCTGGACACCGCTGGGTGCGGCGGTGCTGGCGGCGATGATGACTGGCGCGCCGATACCGCTCGAGGCCAGCCTGGTGGACGCCATCGACCCTGCACGTTTCCTGAGCCGGGCGAATCGGCGCAAGGCCGCTGCCGACCAGGCCGGGACTGGCTGAAGCGCGGAAAACCCGTGAAGGCCGGGCAGGCCGATTTCAGGCCGAAGTGGC
>JBBRID010000055.1:0-13484 GCA_038221635.1 Burkholderiales bacterium | reverse complement strand
CGTCCCGGCTTTGGCGAGGAACAAGTTGCCGGATCCGGTTCTGCTGCTGCCCGGCGGGCCGGGACAGAGCGCGATCTCGCTGGCGCCGGCGGTGTTGCCGCTGCTGAGCCGGCTGAACAACCGACGCGATCTGATCTTCGTCGACCAGCGCGGCACCGGCCGCTCGGCCCCACTCGAATGCGAACCCCGTGCAGGCGAGCCGCTCAGCGCCCGCTTCGATCCCGCCGCCCAGCGCCAGCTGCTTGCCGGGTGTCGACGCACACTGGCCCGGCTTCCGTACCTGAAATCAGAGCAAGACCTTCGCTTCTTCACGACAACGATTGCGATGGGCGACATCGACGCGGTGCGCCGGCAACTCGGCATTGAACAACTCAATCTGATCGGCGCCAGCTACGGCAGCCGCGCCGCGCTCGAATTGCTGCGGCTTCATCCATCGTCGGTGCGACGCACGGTTCTCGATGGCGTGGCGCCACCCGACATGGCGCTGCCCGCCAGCATGTCGATCGACAGCCAGCGTGCACTCGACGCGGTTTTTGCCTCCTGCTCACGTGACGCCGCCTGCCATGCGACGTTCCCGCGCCTGCGCGCCGACTGGGACCGCATGCTGATCGGTTTGCCGCAGACGATCGACTTGCGTGATCCGCGCACAGGCAAGCTCGAAACGCTGAGCGTCGACCGCGACATCGTGCTCGGCATGGTGCGCGGTCCGTTGTATGTGCCGTCTGCCGCGTCCGTGCTGCCGGCCGCGATCAACGACGCGGCCAGCGGAAGATTCGAACCACTGGCCGCGCTGGCGACGATGCTGCAACCGCAACCGGGACGCCGTCTGCACGAAGGCATCGCGGCCGGCATGCACTTTTCGGTGGTCTGCAGCGAAGACGTTCCCAAGCTCCAATCCAACCACGATCAAGCCGGCCGAGACTTTGGCACCGCCATGCGGGAGCTCTATCGAGGAATTTGCGCCGACTGGCCGCGCGGGGCTGTCGACCCCGACTTCTATCGCATCCCGCACAGCAATTCAGCGGTGCTGATGCTCAGCGGCGGGCTGGACCCAGCCACACCCCCGCGCCATGCCATCGATGCCGCCGCACGCCTGGGCGCGAAGGCAAGCCACCGGATGATTGCCAACGCCGGTCATGGCCTGATGTCGATCGGCTGTGTTCGCGACGTGATGTTCCGCTTCATCGATGCGGATACCGATGCCGACGCACTCGCCGTCGACAGTGGTTGCGCCGAGCTCATCCCCCGTCCACCGGCGTTCCTGCCTCCAACCGCACAAGCGCCAAAATGATCCGCATCACGGCCCTGGCCAAATCCTTCGGCACGGCATCGGCCAAGCCCCCGCGAGGGCTGGCCAAGGCCTGGTCGAAAATGACGGGGCGTGCTTCGCCCGGGCTGATTCATGCGGTCCGCGAGCTCGATCTGAACGCCGCCGACGGTCAAATCACCGGGCTGCTCGGCCCGAATGGCGCAGGCAAGACGACCACCCTGCGCATGCTGGCTGGCCTGATCGCGCCGGATTCGGGAACGATAACGCTCGATGGCATCGATGTCATTGCGCGTCCCGCCGAGGGACTGGCGCGCATGGGAATCCTGTCCGACGCCCGCGGCCTTTACCCCCGCCTGACCGCGCGCGAAAACATCGTTTATTTCGCACGCCTGCACGGCATGTCGAGTGAAGCGGCGCAAGCCCGAGCCGCCACGCTGGGCGACTTGCTCGAGATGAAGCCCTTGCTCGATCGGCGAACTGCCGGCTTCAGTCAAGGCGAACGCATGAAAACGGCACTGGCCAGGGCGCTGGTACACGATCCGAGCCACATCGTCCTCGACGAGCCGACTAACGGTCTCGACGTGCTGGCAACCCGCGCCTTGCGCGAGATCCTGCGCCACCTGCGAACCGACACGGGTGGCCGCAAATGCATCGTCCTGTCGACCCACATCATGCAAGAGGTCGAGAAGCTGTGTGACACGGTCGTGGTTGTCGCCGAAGGGCGCACCGTGGCCACAGGGACCGTCGAGGAGTTGCTGGCCCGGACATCGCAACGCGATTTCGAAAACGCTTTTGTCGATCTGGCGTTTGTCGGCGGCTCACGATGAATCTTCTATTGCTTGCCTGGCAAGTCCTTCGCAAGGAGGTGTTCGACGCGTTGCGTGACCGCCGCACCATGCTCGTCGTGTTGTTGTCGGCGGTGTTGATGGGGCCGCTGGTGCTGATTGCCCTGTCCGCATTGATCGCTGGCTACGAAGCGCGCGCCGAACAGCGCGAGGTGTTGATCGACGGCATGGCGAATGCGCCGACGCTGGTCAATTTTCTGCAGCGCCAGACCTTCGTGGTGCGGCCAGCCCCGGCCGACTACCAGCGTCAGTTGCGCGCTTCGACCCTGGGTGATGCGGTGCTGCGCATCGAAACCGGCTTCGAGACCGCGCTGCGCGAGGGTGAGCTGCCACGGGTAGAAGTCGTCAGCGACAGTGCCAATCGGCGCGCGAGTGCCAGTCAGGCTCAATTGGTGAGGCTGCTGTCGGCGTTCAACCAGGAGCGCGCAAGCCTGACGCTGGCCCAACGCGGCATCGCTCCGAGTCTGCAGAACGTCATCAAGATCGACGAACGCGACCTCGCGGCTGCGCAGACGCGCGCGCTGCAAATCACAGGCATGTTGCCGTTCTTCGTCATCATGGCGGTTCTCTACGGTGCATTGAATGCGGCACTTGATACGACGGCCGGTGAACGCGAGCGTGGCTCGCTCGAACCCTTGATGATGAATCCCGCGCCGCGGCTGGCCATCGTCATTGGTAAATGGGGGGCAGTCGCCAGCGTTGCCTCGCTGATCGCATTGCTCAGTTGTTTGAGTTTCTTGCCTGCGCAGTGGCTGTTGAGGAGCGAATCACTGCAGGCGTTGTTTCAATATGGCCTGCGCGAAGCCTTGTTGTTCATCGCCGTGCTGTTGCCGTTTGCCGCTGCATTGTCCGCCGTGCTGATGGCCGTGGCGATCCGTTGCCGCAGTTTCAAGGAGGCGCAAGCCAACAGCAGCCTGGTCGTGCTCGGGGTTTCGCTACTGCCATTGGTCGCGGTATTCAATCCGGACGGTGAAGCCTGGTGGCATGCCTGGATGCCAGCACTGGCTCAGCACACCCTGATGACCCGGGTGCTGAAGGGCGAAGGTCTGAGCGCGGAGCAGTTTCTGGTTGCGATTGCCGTCAATTTGCTGCTGACGCTGGCGGGCCTGCTGTTCGTAGGCAGAATGTTGCGGCACGCCGCCGTCAAATGATCTTTCAGATGAACCCACTCGGCCATCCGGACGCTTCGCTCGACAGCCTCGATTGGCAGGTTCGCCGCCTCGAGGCCCTGCGTCCAATCGAATTGCTGCGCATCATGCGCGCCCGCCAGCAGGTGTTTGTCGTCGAACAGGACTGCCCCTACCTCGACGCCGACACCGCAGATGAACATTCCTGGCACCTCGCCGCCTGGCTCGAGGGGGGTCGACTTTGCGCCTATGCCAGAGTGGTCGACCCCGGTGTCAATTACAGCGAGGCGTCGATCGGGCGCGTCATAACTGCAAAAGCAATTCGCGGTCGCGGTCTCGGCCGCGAGTTGATGGGACGAGCCATTCGCCATGCCTCGGCCCTCTACCCAGGAGCGGCGATCAGGATTTCAGCGCAAAGCCACCTTCGGGCGTTTTATGCGGGCTTCGGCTTCGAAGCGGAAGGCGACATCTATCAGGAAGACGGGATCCCACACATCGCGATGCACCGGCCGGCTGTGCGCGCGGCCGGCAGCGGGGTCAGCGTCGATTCACGATCCGCCGCGCCGGATGCCTGAGAGGTCGGCAGCGTTGGGATGCATGGCGACCCCGGCCGATGGCGACGACCGAGGGGCCACCGGATTGTTGACCTCTGGCAGCCAGGATTCAACCATCTTCGCAATCTGATCGGGTGTACAGGGTTTCGCAATGAAGGCGTCCATTCCTGCCTCGATTGCAAGCTTGGCTGACCCTGGTGACGTATTCGCCGAAATCCCGATGATCGGCACCCTGGACATGCCCTGTGCGGATTCGTGCGCCCGGATTCTGCGCGTCGCCGTTGGGCCGTCGACCTGGGGCATGTCCCAATCCATCACCACCAGATCGGGCATTGCACCGCGCCGCAAGATGCGATCGAGCAGGACGCGGCCATTGCCGAATTCCTCGACATTGCAGCCCATCCGGCGCAATGCCGACGCGCAGACCAGGCTGCTCGTCACGTCATCGTCGGCAATGGCAACGGTATGGCCGGTGCCAAACAAGGTACGGCTGCGGTTGGCCATTGGCACGTTTGGTTCATGTGCAGGTGGCTTCGACAAGGAGAACGTCAGTGGCACGGCAAACGTGAAGGTCGAGCCCTTTCCGACCTGACTGCGACAGGACACATCGCCACCCATCGCATTGGCGAGCTGACGCGCAATCGCCAGGCCGAGGCCGACGCCCTCCGGACGGGCCGCAGGCCGATGGTTGCCTTGCGTGAAGATCTCGAAAACACGGGAAATTTCGTCAGCAGGAATGCCGGGACCGGTATCTTCTATCTCGAAATCGACGATCTCCGAACCTGCAGCCCGGCTTACCGTCAGTGACACCTTGCCACCCAGCGGGGTGAACTTGAATGCGTTGCCGAGCAGGTTGTTCAGCACCTGCGCGATGCGTACCGCATCGCCATCGATCGGCGTCTGGACGTCACCCGCAGTCGAGATCGAGAACTGGATACCCGATTCGTTGGCGCGCGATTGATAAGTGGCGCGCAACAAGTCGAGCTGGCGCACCAGGTCGAGCGGTGTCGCCACCAGATCGAGGCGTCCCGATTTGATCATCGAGATGTCCAGCAGATCGTTCACCATCCGCTGCAGGTGCTCGCCGGCCTCTTCGATCAGACCGAGGCGGAAATGCAGCGTCACATCGGTGGGTGAAACATCATTCTGGGTCAGGCGCGTGAGGCCGAGGATGCCATGCAACGGCGTGCGCAACTCGTGACTGACAACGGCAAGGAACTGATCCTTGGCAGAACTGTGGATCTTTGCCAGCTCGAGCGCATCGGCACGTTCCTGCGAGATCCGTTCGGAATCGATGCGCAGGCGAAAAACCTCGTTCATGCGCTTTTCAGATCGGCGCGCCGTAGCAAGCAGCAGCAACAGGAAAATCGCGACACCGACGCCGGCCAGCAGGCCGACCTGGTCGCCCCTCAGGAAAAACGCGATCGAAATCGGCGCAATGATAGGAACCACATACGCCGCCGTGGCCCAGAAGCGGATCTGGAGCCCGAACGTCGCCACCGACGCGACACAACAGGCGACGGCGGTGATGAAGGTGGCCAGCTCGCTCGATTCATGGATCAGCGCGGTACACCCCACCCCCCAGACCGCGCCGTCAATCGCCAGCAGCAGCGAGGTATCACGCAGCCACTTGCGATGGTCGGGCAAGCGGCTGTGGCGGTAGGCAATCGAATGAACGATTCGGACAACCGCGACGCCGATCTTCAGCTGTATCCACGCATCGACATATTCGGGATGAATGGCTGCGCCGAGCGCGCCCTGCCTCAAGTGGTAGGCCAGAAAGACGGCAAAAACGGTCGCGGCAACCGTGCCGAAGGATGTATGCAGCAGCAACAGACGCAGTTGCTCGGCGGAAACCGACGCCGCGATTCCACGCTCAGTTGCAGAGCCCTCTTTCGCTTTCATTGAATGGTGCTGTTCCGGCAAAACGCAGCGTGAAGAAACCCATCGAGACAGGCCAATCTTGAGCTTCGCAATCCCCCAAGCGTGGGTATGCTTGCCACAGTCAGGGCACACCTTGAAAAGTGAATACGTGAAATAGGAGACGCAATTCGCCAATTTCTGGCGCCGAACAAGTCGACGCCAGGCTGTGTGAAAAGCTCAAGTTCAGGACGCATCAATCTAAGGAAATTTTTGAATGACCCAGCAAACCCTCAATTTCCGGCTCGAATTGGCGAGCAGCAAACAAGATCTCGACGACGCCTGTGTCGTTCGTTCGGAAAGCTACGGGCATCACTTGCCGGGTTTGTACGATGTATTGCGCCGCCCGGACGCAATCGATCTGGACCCCGCAACTGCAATCTTTCTGTGCCGCGACAAGGGAACTGGCCGGGCGCTCGGAACGGCCAGGATTCAGACTACCCGAACGGGCCATCTTCTGATCGAGCAGTGCGCCCAGGCGCCCGCACAAATGAAGCAGCAGGATCGCGCGGAAATCTCTCGGTTCTCAGCGATCCGGGGCGCGGACCCGCTGGTGAAGTTGGCACTATGGAAGGCATCTTACCTGTTTTGTCAAGCTGAGCAGGCGCGGTGGATGATCATCGGAGCCCGCAGCGAAGCGCTTGTCAGGCAATATCAGCGTCTGGGTTTCAACGATATCTACGACGATCGCAGAATGGTGCGGCTTGCATATGCTGGTGGCGTTGCGCACCGGGTTCTTGGATTCGACGTAGTAACAGCAGAACGGACCTGGCTTGCCGCGAATAACCCGCTGTACGGCTTCATCTTCGAAACAAGCCATCGAGACATCCAGCTCTTCAGGGCAGCCGAATTTGCCAGGCCATCGCTCGTCACATCGGCCAGCAACGAACACATAAAGGAGACTTCGCCTTCCTGATCGCGTTGATGGCGCCGCGTGGTTCGCTACTGGAGGCTGCCTTGCAACAAACAAACGATCTCGTCGGGGCACTCGATGCCTTCGTCCTCGCAAATGCGCTTGAAATGGGCAATCTGATCGGACAGATCGAGCGTGCTCACGGCAGGCACGACGTTTCGGAACAACGCAACGAAGGCAGCAGCCTGCTGATCGGCCATCTCCCGCTTCCAGTCGCCGAGCACCTTGATCTGAGTCAGCGCCGAGGCCTCGGAAAAGTTGTCTGTCAGACGAACGCACCCGACCCCCGCCTCCCAGTCGGCAAACAGTCCATGGGCAGGAAGGAAGAAGGCTTCCTCATGGCCGTACAACTGATCGAATTCAGTATCGCTCAAGACAATTCCTTTCTGGAATATGGCGCCGTGATCCATTCACGGCCTGCAAGGTTTCAAAAGTCTTGCCGAAACCCGAGCGAAAAACGGCACCGCCTGGAACATGTCACGTTATCGACTGTCCAACAAATTTCTGGAGGAAGCAATACCCTCGGAGGCGGTCAGGATTGCACAATTCCGCAGCTACTCGGCTTTGACCAACTCCTGAACCTGCAGCAGCTGCCTTCCTCCCGGCCGATCAGATCCGCATTGCACGGCTTGTAACAGAGATCAGAAAGAAGCGGATCGGTTTTGTTTGGCCGCCAGCTCCCTACAATTCACCCTTGCTCAAAAAACAGGCAGGCACCATGCTCTTCCCCACCCAATTCGACGTGATCGTAGTCGGCGGCGGCCACGCCGGGACGGAAGCTGCATTGGCTGCTGCGCGGATGGGTTGCAAAACACTGCTGCTGACTCACAACATCGAAACGCTTGGCCAGATGAGCTGCAACCCCTCGATTGGCGGCATCGGCAAAGGACACTTGGTCAAGGAAATCGATGCCTTGGGCGGTGCGATGGCCGCCGCCACCGATGAAGCGGGCATCCAGTTCCGCATTTTGAACAGCTCCAAAGGTCCAGCCGTCAGAGCCACCAGAGCGCAAGCAGATCGCGTACTTTACCGGGCAGCGATTCGACGTCGCCTGGAGAACCAGCCCTCGCTGTGGCTGTTCCAGGGCGCCTGCGAAGACCTCACGGTCGAAGCTGGGCGCATCACAGGCGCCGTCACTCAGATGGGCATTCGGTTCGCAGCGCGGACGGTTGTACTCACTGCCGGCACCTTCCTCGACGGCCGGGTTCACGTCGGGCTGCAGAACCATGCGGCAGGTCGTGCCGGCGATCCGCCCGCACAGCGCTTGTCGGCGCGCTTGAAGGAGCTCGCGCTGCCGCAGGGGCGGCTCAAAACCGGCACGCCGCCCCGTATCGACGGTCGGACCATCGATTTCAGCCAACTCGTCCGCCAGCCTGGTGATGGCATGGCGGGCAATGACGGCAGCGCCCCGACACAGGCGGTTCCGGTTTTCAGTTTCATGGGCAAGTTGAGTGACCACCCGAGGCAGTTGCCGTGCTGGATCACCCATACGAATGCTCGCACCCATGAAATCATCCGCAGCGGTTTCGACCGCAGCCCGATGTTTACGGGTGTGATCGGGGGCGTAGGTCCGCGTTACTGCCCCAGCATCGAGGACAAGGTCAATCGATTTGCCGACAAGAATTCACATCAGATCTTCCTCGAGCCTGAAGGCTTGAACACCCACGAGTTCTATCCCAACGGAATCTCGACCAGCCTGCCTTTTGATATCCAGCTCGCCGCGGTGCGCAGCATGGTGGGCCTCGAGCACGCGCACATCCTTCGGCCAGGTTATGCGATCGAGTATGACTATTTTGATCCTCGTGCCTTGAAGGCTTCGTTCGAAACCAAGAGCATCCAGGGCTTGTTCTTCGCGGGCCAGATCAATGGCACGACTGGCTACGAAGAGGCGGCCGCACAAGGGCTTTTCGCCGGCATCAACGCGGCGTTGCAGATAAAAGAGGTGTCACCCTGGACCCCGGCACGAGACCTGGCTTATCTTGGCGTCTTGGTCGACGATTTGATTACCAAGGGCGTGACCGAGCCCTATCGGATGTTTACCAGTCGCGCCGAGTTCCGTCTGCAGCTTAGAGAGGACAACGCCGATATGCGGCTCACCGAAGTTGGCCGCAGCATGGGTTTGATTGACGACGAAAGATGGGATGAATTCAACCGTAAACGCGATGCTGTTTCACGTGAAACACAGCGCTTGCGAGAGATCTGGGTCAGGCCTCAAACCATTCCCCCATCGGATGCGGAGCGGATACTCGGCCGCGCCCTCGAACATGAGTACAGTCTGGCGGAGCTGCTTCGGCGCCCAGGCGTCAAATTCGAGACATTGCAGGAAATCGCGATCGTTGCCAATCCGGAACACGTGGACCCACGAGCAGCGCTGAAGATCGATCTGGGTGAAAGTTTGGCAGCAGATGTGATCGAGCAAGTCGAAATAGCCATCAAATATGCCGGCTACATCGACAAGCAGAGGGATGACGTCGCGCGCGCTTCTCAGCTTGAACACCTGCGATTGCCGGCCGATCTTGATTACAGCAGCGTCAAGGCGTTGAGCTTCGAGGCTCGACAGAACCTGGGCCGAATCCGCCCCGAAACCTTGGGTCAAGCATCACGCATTTCCGGTATCACCCCAGCATCGGTTTCCTTGCTGCTGGTCCATTTGAAAAAAAACAAGCGATTCGCGACCAGTCCCGGGGCGGCCGAACAATCAATGGCTGAGGATAAGAATCCCCATGCAGCCTGACAAGTCGAGACTCGACGAACTGCATGGGGCAGCCGAGCAAATGGGGTTGCAGTTGAGCGACAACCAGGTGCGACAGCTCCTTGGACATCTGGACTTGCTGGCCAAGTGGAACAAATCCTTCAACCTGACCGCTATCCGCGAGCCGACCGACATGTTGCGCCAGCACTTGCTAGACAGCCTGGCTGTCGTGCCCGCTCTTTGCCGTTCGACTTCACGCACGGCCCGCAAGATTGTGGATGTGGGCAGCGGTGCCGGTTTTCCGGGGCTGAGCCTCGCATCAGCGCTCCCCGAAGCAACAATAGTCTGTGTCGATAGTGTCGGAAAGAAGGTCGGTTTTCTCCGCCAAGTCATTGCCGAGCTTGGCATCGTCAACGCTTCAGCCGAGCACGCCCGCATTGAGACACTGACTGATCTGAATGCCGATGTGGTTACGTCGCGCGCCTTCGCATCGCTGGCTGATTTCACGGCGTTGACACGCAAGCACTTGTCACCAAGCGGCATTTGGATGGCAATGAAGGGCAAAAGTCCAGATCAAGAAATGGCGCTGCTCACGTCCGATGTTGAAGTGTTTCACGTGGAACAACTGACTGTACCGGGGCTGCAGAGCGAACGATGCCTTGTCTGGATGCGGCCAGTGCTCCACTCCGCTTGATTCGTGACGATTCACCGCCAATTGTTCAGTCTGGCGCAGTGATAATCGACACGTAACCTCGATGGACCCAATTGCCCCATGGCCCGAATATTCTGTGTTGCCAATCAGAAAGGCGGCGTCGGCAAGACCACCACCACAGTGAACCTCGCAGCCGGCCTGAGCCGACTCGATCAACGAGTTCTGGTAGTTGATCTCGATCCGCAAGGCAATGCCACCATGGGTTCGGGCGTCGACAAGCGCTCCATTGAAACAAGCATCTACGACGTGTTGCTCGAAAGCAGTTCGATTGCCGAAGCCCGTCAACGCAATCCGAAAGTCGGCTACGACGTCATAGGCGCAAACCGCGAACTTGCAGGTGCAGAGGTGGAGTTGGTATCGCTCGAGCGCCGCAACCTGCGCCTGAAGAATGCGCTTGCCGCGGTCGCCGACGAGTATGACTTCATCCTCATCGATTGCCCGCCATCGCTGAGCCTGCTGACACTCAATGGTCTGTGCAGCGCACACGGCGTGATCGTGCCGATGCAGTGCGAGTATTTCGCACTCGAAGGGCTGTCCGACCTGGTCAATACTATCAAGCAGGTACACGCCAACCTCAATCCAGACCTGCAAATCATTGGATTGCTGCGCGTCATGTTCGATCCCCGGATCACATTGCAGCAGCAGGTCAGCGAGCAGCTCAAAAAACATTTCGCCGACAAGGTGTTCGATTCGGTGATCCCGCGAAATGTCCGCCTGGCCGAGGCACCGAGCTACGGGTTGCCCGGGGTGGTATTCGATCCGGCGTCGAAGGGCGCGCAGGCTTTTATCCAGTTCGCTGCCGAAATGGTGAAGCGCATCGACACGCTGCGCACGGGCCCTCAAAAGGGAGCTGGAGCCGGACCCCTGAGCGCCGGTCAGGCTTGAGGCGCCTGAGCTTGCGCAGAAGCTCTGAACGCTTAGAGTCCGGCGCCTTCGTCCAGGCCAAGGTGGACGTTCATCGACTGCACCGCCGCGCCGCTCGCTCCCTTGCCCAGGTTGTCGAGGCGCGCGATGACAATCGCCTGCTGCTCATTTGCGAAGACAAAAATATCGACGCGATTGCTGCCGTTGCACGCCTGCACATCGAAGAAGCCGTCCTCAAGCGTGGCGGGATCACTCAACGGCATGACCTTGATGAAGCGTTCATCGGCGTAACGATCGGCCAGCGTTTGCTGCAAGACCTTGCCGGTTGTACCCGGTTTCAAATCCGCGAGCGGCAACGGAATGAAAGCAGCCAGGCCCTTGTAGAACGGGCCAACGATCGGCATGAAGATCGGCGCTTTCGCCAATCCCGCATGGCGCGTCATTTCAGGGATGTGTTTGTGGGCCAGACCGAGACCGTAAGGCCTCGGTGCATTCAGGCGATGGTCGCCACCTTGTTCGTATTGCTCGATCATCTTCTTGCCGCCACCTGAATAGCCGGTGATCGAGCTTGCGCTGAGCGTCGTTCCGTCCTCGATCAGGCCGGCGTCGACCAAAGGGCGGATTGCCAGAATGAAGGCGCTGGCGTGGCAGCCCGGGTTGGCGATTCGCTTGCTGCCACGCAACAGCGCACGTTGCTCCGGTACCAATTCCGGCAGGCCGAAGACCCAGCCCGGCGTGATGCGGTGGGCGGTGCTGGCATCGATCAGGCAGGTGTTGGAGTTGTCGACCATCGCCGCCGCCTCGCGCGAGGCCGCATCCGGCAGGCAGAGAAAGGCCACGTCGGCAGCATTCAACAGGCGAGCCCGCTCGGCCGGGTTCTTGCGCCGCTCGGCGTCGATGAGAAGCACCTCGACATCGCTGCGCTGTGCAAGGTATTCGTGGATCTTCAGGCCGGTCGTTCCTTCCTGACCATCGACAAAAACGCGGTAGCTCATTGACCATCTCCGTACGATCGAAATCGCAAGCATAAGCCACCAGGTTGACCTGCATGTACGCCGGCCTTTCCAGATCCGGTCGATGCTGCGGCAATCGCCGACAATCTGGTCATGGTCACCAAAAAACCCAAAGGCCTGGGCCTCGGCCTGGAAGCACTGCTCGGCCCGCGCGTGAGGGATCCAGGCGAGTTGGCTGCGGCCAAGGACGGTGCGCCGTCCACGCTGAAGCTGGCCGCGCTGCAGCCCGGCAAATATCAGCCGCGCACGCGCATGGATGAAGGCTCGTTGTACGAACTGGCCGAAAGCATCAAGGCCCAGGGCATCATGCAGCCGATCCTGGTCCGCCCAGTCGGCTCGGCAGCCGATGGCCGCTACGAAATCATTGCCGGTGAACGGCGCTTTCGTGCCGCCTCGCTTGCCGGCCTCGACGAGGTTCCGGTGCTCGTCCGGGACGTGCCTGACGAGTCTGCAGCGGCGATGGCACTGATCGAGAATATCCAGCGCGAGGACCTGAACCCGCTCGAAGAAGCACACGGCTTGAAACGCTTGACCGAAGAATTCGGAATGACCCACGAGCAGGCCGCCCAGGCGGTTGGTCGCTCACGCAGTGCGGCCAGCAACCTGCTCCGCCTGCTCAACCTGGCCGAACCGGTGCAACAGATGCTGATGGCTGGCGATCTCGACATGGGGCATGCCAGAGCCCTGCTGCCCCTCGACGGTGCGCAACAGATTCAACAGGCGACCGAAATTGCCGCAAAAAAATTGAGCGTGCGCGATGCCGAAAAGCTGGTGGCACGGGTTACCGGGCATGCCCGTCAGCAACCGCTGATCCGGGCCGCTCGCAACGAACCATCCCGCGACATCCAGCGCATCGAGCAAGAACTGTCGGATGTGCTGACCGCACCGGTCCAGATCCGGATCAAGAAGCGCGGCAAACGCGGTGAGCAAGGCGAGCTCACTGTCGGTTTCGGGTCGCTCGACGAGCTCAACGGCTTGCTCGAGCGCCTGGGTCTGCCGGCCCGCTAGCAAGCTGGATTTACCGGCTATTCCTCGGCCAAACGATCGAGGAATGCCTTGCGCCACCAATGGACGTCGAAGCGGCTGATTTGATCCAGCAGCGCCCGATGCCGGATCTGCCGTTCGCTCAATGGCATGGTCAACGCGCGCTGCAGTGCCTCGGCGGTAGCCTGGGTGTCATACGGATTCACAGGCAACGCGTCGGTCAACTGCTCGGACGCACCGGCAAACCGCGACAGCACCAGCACGCCCGGATCAGCCGGGTCCTGAGAAGCGATGAACTCCTTGGCGACCAGATTCATGCCGTCGCGCAGTGGCGTCACCAGCCCCACCCGGCCCGCCTTGAACAGACCCGGCAAGCGCTTGCGCGCCACGGTGCGGTGGATATAGCGAATCGGCATCCAGTCCATCTCACCGAAATCGCCGTTGATCGCGCCACAAAGCCCCTCGATTTCGCGCCGGATGTCGTGGTAGGCCTCGACGTCCTCACGCGACGGTGACGCAACCTGAACCAGCGTCGAGCTGCCGCGATTCTCGGGGTAACGCTCCAGCAGGTGCCGAAACGCGCGAATCCG
>JBBRID010000054.1:0-13624 GCA_038221635.1 Burkholderiales bacterium | reverse complement strand
ACAAGAGCAGGCCCGCAACGACATCCTCGTTTGCGATGCTCTGCAAACGCCCGGCGGCCCTAACAGGCTGTTGAAATACTCCCCGTGGGTCGCGGCGGGGTCTTTGCGGGATGCTGGGCAAGGCGCGAGCCGCCGCGAAGGCTTCTGCCTTCGCAAGTCTCGCAACGCCGCCCAGCGCCCGCAAAGCCACGCCCCGTGCGGGTTTGTGAGGAAAGGGGTCGTCTCGGGCGTTGCAGCGCTCGGCTGTCGGGCCACCAGCCCGACCTTCGCGCTGCGCCTACGATCCGGCCCCTTTTCTCGCAAACGCGACCCACGGGGAGTGTTTCAACAGCCTGCTACTCAACGGATGATCTGGATCTTCTGTTGGAGCCGGCGCACCAGCATCGACAGACTGAAGCAGATCACGAAATAGAAAACCGCGGCGACCAGGTAGGTCTCGACCGGGCGGTTGACGGTCTTGCCGGCGATCTCGAAACCCTTCAAAAGGTCGTAGGCGCCGATCGCGTAGACCAGTGACGTGTCCTGAAACAGGATGATGGTCTGCGTCAGCAACACCGGCAGCATGTTGCGGAAGGCCTGCGGCAGCACGATCAGCTGCATGCATTGCTTGTAGTTCATGCCCACCGCGTACCCGGCGTGGACCTGACCCTTAGGCACGCTCTGGATGCCGGCGCGCATGATCTCTGAATAGTAGGCCGCCTCGAAGACTGTGAAGGTGATGATCGCGCTGAGTTCCGCTCCCATCGGCTGGCCAATGAGCAGCGGGATCAACAGGAAGAACCACAAGATCACCATCACCAGCGGGATCGAGCGCAGCGTGTTGACATAGGCCGCTGCGATCAGCACCAGCCACTTCACACCTGACAGCCGCATCAACGCCAGGGCGGTACCGAGCAAGATGCCTCCGACCATCGCGATCAGCGTCAGCTGGACCGAAAAAATCAGCCCCTTGACGACGAAGCTGGAAAAGACCTGCCAGGTGAGAAAGCCGAAATCGAGATTGAGGTTCATGCAAACCTCCACTCGATGTTGCCGCTGCGGCGGCTCATCTGGAGCCTCCGATCATGCCGGGCACCTGAACCCGGTTTTCGATCACAAGCGCGAAGCGGTTGATGACGAAGGCCGAGATGAAATAAAGCAGGGTCACCGCCAGGTAGATCTCGATACCACGCGAAGTTTCCTCCTGCGCCTGCATCGCGAACATCGTCAACTCGGCGATGCTGACCGCAAAGGCCACCGAAGAATTCTTGACGATGTTCATGCTTTCGCTGGTCAATGGCGGGATGACGATGCGAAATGCCATCGGCAGCAGCACGTAGCGATAGGTCTGCGGCAGCGTCAGACCCATCGCCAGACCGGCGTAGCGCTGGCCCTTGGGCAGCGCCTGGATGCCGGCCTTGACCTGTTCGGAGATCCGCGCAGACGTGAAAAAGCCGAGTGCAAAGGCGACCAGCACAAAACTGGGAATCGCACGCAGCGACAGGAACATCGACGGCAGCACGTGGTACCAGAGGAAGATCTGCACCAGAAGCGGGATGTTGCGGAACAGCTCCGTCCAGCAATTGCCCAGTGCGACCAACCATTTGCTCGGCGTGGTGCGGAAGATGCCCATCAGCGAGCCGACTGTCAGCGCCACCAGCAAAGCCAGCACGGCAACCGACAGCGTCCAGCCCCAGGCCGACAACATCCAGTCGAGATAGGTGACATCGCCGCCAGGCCCGAAACAGCTGGCGTAGCGCTTGTCTTCGAATGTGCTCTGGCAAAAAATCTGCCAATCCCAGGTGCTGTTCAAGGCCCATCTCCCATATTGCCGGCCAGGCTCGAGCGGGCCAGCTTATTCTTGATCTCGGAACAAAGAACGCGGCGCCGGTTGTCCGACGCCGCGCCTTGCACAGCCCAAGCAATCTCCGCGCCTGATCGGTGGGAGCCCGTCCGACTTCAGCCGCCAGGGCCGCCGCCGCCGAGCGGGTTCATGAGAATCACTTCTTCGCGTAATCTTCCATAGGCTTGTCGTTCGGGTTGGCCCAGGCTTGTTTGGTCGATTCGCTGACGGCCAGACCGACCTTGGTGTTGCTCGGCGGGATCGGGTTCATGAACCACTTGTCCCACAGCTTGGCGATGTCACCCGACTTCATCATTCCCTTGATGCTGTCGTCAACCGCCTTTTTAAAGGCCGGGTCATCCTTGCGCATCATGATCGCGATCGGCTCGACCGACAGCACCTCGCCGACGATCTTGAAATCGGCCGGGTTCTTCGCCTTGGAGATGTTGCCTGCCAGAATGGCGCCGTCCATCACGAAGGCATCAGCGCGACCGGATTCGAGCAACAGGAAGCTGTCAGCGTGGTCCTTGCCGAAGACCTCGTCGAAATTGATGTTGTTGGCGCGCTCGTTCTTGCGCAGCGTCTGGACCGACGTTGTTCCGGTGGTGGTTGCGACCTTCTTGCCAGCCAACTGACCGATCGAGGTGATGCCCGAATTGGCCTTCACCGCGATGCGCACTTCCTCGACGAAGGTGGTGACGGCAAACGCAACATCCTTCTGGCGGCTGGCATTGTTGGTCGTCGAACCGCATTCGATGTCGACCGTGCCGTTCTGCATCAGCGGAACCCGGTTCTGCGAGGTGACTGCCTGATACTTGATGTCCAGCTTCGCCAGGCCGAGCTGTTTCTGGATGTCGGCGAGAACCTTCTGGCAGATTTCGACGTGGAAGCCGGCATATTTGCCATCACCCAAGGTGTAACTCAGGGCGCCGGAGGACTCACGAACCCCCATCGTCACCGCCCCGCCATCCTTGATCTTGGCCAGCGTATCGGCGTTGGCGGCAGACAAGCCGACCATTGCGAACGTCATCGCGATGGCTTTTACGAAAAGCGACTTCTTCATGGAGATTTCCGTTTTGAGTTGAAAAGCTAGCAACGTGTCGAACACGTCGAGGGTTGATAGGCAAACACGGCATTTTGTAAGAGAACGCAATCGCAAGCGAGTACCGTTACCGAAAGTGTCCCCAGGACAAACCCGCAAACTTCGTGCCGCAGCGCGTTCTGCAAGACCGAAAACTCAAGAAGTGGGCTGTGCCTTCGCGCCAGACCCCTCCCGGCTCTGTTGCAGCCGCCACATCTCGGCATAGCGCCCGCCAAGCGCCAGCAGTTCGACGTGGTTGCCACGTTCGACGATCCGGCCCTGGTCCAACACCAGAATCTGGTGTGCGTCGACCACCGTCGACAGGCGGTGCGCAATGACCAGCGTGGTCTTGTTGCGTGCAACGCCTTGCAGCTCGGCCTGGATGGCACGCTCGTTGGCAGAATCGAGCGCAGACGTGGCCTCGTCGAAAATCAGGATCGGCGGATCCTTCAACAGCGTGCGTGCGATTGCAACACGCTGCTTCTCGCCGCCCGACAGCTTGAGGCCGCGCTCACCGACCATGGTGCCGTAGCCTTTCGGCGCGCGGCGGATGAACTCGTGGATGTGTGCCGCCTTGGCAGCCGCCTCGACCACAGCGCGGTCGGCACCTGGGCGCCCGTAGGCGATGTTGTATTCGACCGTGTCATTGAACAACACCGTATCCTGCGGCACGATGCCGATTGCTTCGCGCAGGCTTTTTTGCGTGACGCCACGTATGTCCTGGTCACCGATGCGGATTTCGCCGCCGCTCACGTCGTAGAAGCGGAACAGCAGCCGCGCGAGTGTGCTCTTGCCGGCGCCCGAGGGCCCGACCACAGCGACTGTCTTGCCGGCCGGAATCTCGAAGCTGACCTGATGCAGGATCTGCCGATCGGTGTCATAGCCGAAATCGACGGCGTCGAATGTGAGGCCGACTTCGCTCGGCGAATGACCGGGAGGATCGTCGGCATGCGACGTGTGGCCGAAGCGCAGTGGCACGGCGCCGGGTGCGTCAGCCACTTCGCGATGTTCGCCGAGCAGCGTGAACATCTTCTCCATGTCGACCATCGACTGCTTCAGCTCGCGGTAAATCACGCCGAGAAAATTGAGCGGTATGTAAAGCTGGATCATCAGCGCGTTGACCAGCACCAGGTCGCCCAGCGTCATGCTGCCGTCGACGACCCCGGCCGTTGCGCGCCAGACCAGCAAGGTGACGGTGACCGCGATGATCAGGCTCTGACCCAGGTTGAGCATCGACAGTGATGTCTGCGACTTGACCGACGCCTTCTCCAGCCCGCGCAGGTTGTCGTCGTAGCGGGCCTGCTCGAACTGCTCGTTGGAGAAATATTTGACCGTCTCGTAGTTGATCAAGGCGTCGACTGCCCGCGTATTGGCGCGTGAATCCTGCTCGTTCATCGCGCGGCGGAAGTGTGTGCGCCACTCCGTCACACTGACCGTGAAGGCAATGTAGATGACCAGCGCGGCGAATGTGATCGCCGAAAACCAGATGTCGAACTTCGACGCCAGCAAAATGATCACCAAGCTGATCTCGACCAGCGTCGGCGTGATGTTGTAGATCGTGAAGTTGAGCAGCGACATGATCGAGCGCGAGCCGCGCTCGATATCGCGCGAGATCCCTCCGGTCTGCCGCGACAGGTGAAAGCGCAGGCTCAGCGCCAGCAGGTGCTCAAAAGCTTCGAGCGATATCCGCCGCGCGATACGGGCGGCCACCGGATAGAACAGGAATTCACGCAACTCGGTGAACAGCGTGACCGAAACCCGCAATGCGCCGTAGGCCAGCAGCAGCGCAACCGGCACGGCCAACGCGACCCGCGGGTCGCCAGGCTTCAGATCGAGCGCATCGACCAGGCTTTTCAGCACCAGCGGCACACCGACGTTGGCCAACTTCGCTGCCACCAGACAGGCCAGCGCCACCGCGACCCGCCAGCGCCATTGCCAGACATACGGGAGCAGTTTCTTCAGGGTCGACCAGTCTGAACCCGGTGCACGTCCGGAGGCTTCAGCGGCGGGCGGTGCCGCGAGGGTGTGATGTCGCATCCAGGTCCGCAGGAAAAATCAGGCAGTCAAAGGCCGCCGCGGCAAACAGCCTCGGCACAGTGCAAGAATGGAGGCAACCCCGCCCGCTTCAATGGCATGAACAACGAACCTTCGCAAATACTTTCGGCCAGCGGTGCCGCATCACCCGGACAGCAACTGCCCTCCGACCGCGAACTGGTCATGAGGGTGATGCCGATGCCGGCAGATGCCAACGCCAATGGTGACATTTTCGGCGGCTGGATCATGGCGCAGGTCGATTTGGCCGGAGCCGTCCTGCCGGTGCGAATTGCGCGCGGCCGCGTGGCCACGGTTGCCGTCAACGAGTTCATTTTCAAGCAACCCGTGTCGATCGGCGATTTGCTCAGTTTTTATGCGCATGTTCAACGGGTCGGCCGGACCTCGATCTCCGTCCATGTCGAGGTTTATGCCGAGCGCGATCCAGCCAATCCTTACGTTGTCAAGGTGACTCAAGCCAACCTCACCTATGTGGCCATCGACATGCAGGGCAAACCGCGGACGATTGAGAAAAGCTGACATTGCTGCGAATTTGCCGGCACAAGCCTGCGGAGTAAGTCATGTTTAAAAGCCTGCGCGTTCCCGAGAAGCTGTTCGGCTTCGTCATGTGGTGCCTGTCATTCGCCTTCGCCGGTTTCCTGATCGGGCTGGGCGGCAAGCTGGTCGCCGATTTGCCGAGGCTCGAGAGCCAGCTCGAAGTCGAACAGTTTGCCGATGCGCCGACCCTCGCGGCGATCCGTCAATCGCAGCGCCAGCTGGCAGTTCAGCAGCGCGAACTCGATGATCGCCGCGCGCAGGCCGAGCAGGCGCTGACGGCTGCCGGCAACGCCTACCAGTCGTCGCGAGCGGCCTACCAGAACTGGATCTCGACGCGCACCGCAACCACCGATCCGCAGCAGGACCCAGAGGTCATCAAGCGGACCCGCGACCTTGATGTCCTGAAAACCCGTGAGCGCAGCGCCGAGCAGTTGCGCGAGTCGATCGATCAGTCGCTGCTCGATCTCTCGCAGCAAAGCGCCCGTGAACAACGGCGCGAGGCCGAACTGCTGGATGCTGCGCGAGACGCCTACGACTCGGCGCTGTTCAGCCAGGAATTGCGGGTGTTCGGTCTGCGCCTGGCCCTGACCCTGCCGCTGCTGGTGATCGCCGGCTGGCTGGTCGCGAAAAAACGCAGGAGCGACTACTGGCCGCTGATGCGGGGCTTCGTGCTGTTCGCACTGTTCGCCTTTTTTGTCGAGCTGGTGCCGTATCTGCCGAGTTATGGTGGCTACGTGCGGTATGCGGTCGGTGTGTTGTTGACCGTCGTGGCCGGGCACTACGTGATCAAGGCGATGCGGCGCTATCTGGCCAAACGCCAGCAAGCCGCGGCACAGACCGAAACCGAGCGCCGGCAATCATTGGGCTACGAGGATGCCTTGAAGAAGATGTCGGCGAACGTTTGTCCGGGCTGCGAGCGGGCGATTCTCAATGCCACGCCGGCTGGCGATTCGCAGCCGAGCAACTTCTGCGTCCATTGCGGCATGAAGCTGTTCGATTGTTGCGGCAATTGCTCGACGCGCAAGAACGCCTTCTTTCACTTTTGCCCGGCTTGTGGGAGTGGGGCCGATTCGCCTGAGCCGGCGGTGGCAGCGGGTGAGAGCCTGAAGCGCGGCTGAAGCCGCTCCTACAAATCCCCGCGGTTTTTTCGGTAGGAGCGGCCTCGGCCGCGCATGGACCCGAGAGCCGGCCGCCTCAATCAACAAAGAAGTCCGGAATGAAATCGGTCGTTCCCGGCGTGACGCTGTATTGATCGAGGTCGGTCACCCCGTGTTCCCGAAGCAGCGAATCGTCGATGAAGAAATTTCCGCTGGTCGTCTTCGCGTCGCTGGTCAGAATCAGGTACGCAGCGTCGGCCAGGATTTCCGGAGTACGGCAACGGCCGATGTCGACGCCGGGAATCATCTGAAGGGCGGCAGTGGCAATCGCCGTGCGCGGCCACAGGCTGTTGACTGCGATGCCGTGGGGCTGGAACTCGGCCGCGTGACCGAGCGTGCATTCGCTCATGCCGTATTTCGCCATCGTGTAGGCGACATGGTGCATGAACCAGTGCGGCTTCATCGACAGCGGCGGCGACATCGTCAGCACATGCGGATTGCGCCCGGCCTCCGCTGACTTGATCAGGTGCGGCAGGCAGGTTTGAGTGCACAGGTATGTGCCGCGTACATTGACGCTGAACATCAGGTCGAAACGCTTCATCGGCGTCGCGGGCGTCGGCGTCAGGCTGATCGCGCTGGCGTTGTTGACGAGGATGTCGATGCCACCGAATCGGGCAACCGCCTGCTCGACGGCAGCCAGTACGCTGTCTTCGTCACGGATGTCAGTCTGCACCGCCAGCGCCTGGCCACCGGCGGCTTCGATCTCGATTGCCGCACTGTGGATGGTGCCGGGCAGCTTGGGATTGGCTTCGGTGGTCTTGGCAGCAATCACGATATTCGCGCCGTCACGTGCCGCGCGCTTGGCGATGGCCAGTCCGATGCCCCGTGAGGCGCCAGTGATGAAAAGGGTCTTGCCTTTCAGGTCCATGTGGATCTCCTCGTTCCCGCCGCCATTCAGGGTGATGGCCGGCAGAGTCTTCAGTAGCAGTCAGGAAAACTGCGAAAAATCGGGCTTGCGCTTCTGGAAGAACGCGGTGAAGGCTTCGCGCGCTTCCGGGCTGCTCAACCGCTCGCCAAACACCGCCCCCTCGACGCCAATGGTTTCCAGCAGCTGTGCGCCATTCGCACGCCGCATCAGCTTCTTGCTTTCCCGCACGGCACCTGGCGGCAGCGAGTTGAAGCGTTCGGCCACACGGCGCGCGTGATTCACCACTTCAGCTGCCGGCAGAACCGCGTTGGCGATGCCACAGTCGACCGCATCGGCGCCTGTGAACGGATCGCCGAGCAGCAGCTTCTCGCTGGCCCTGGCACGGCCCATCAGCGCCGGAATGATCAGACTGGATGCAAATTCGGGCACCAGGCCAAGACTGACGAACGGCATCGCGAGCCGCGCTTCGTCGGACACATAGACGAGATCGCAGTGCAACAGCATCGTGGTGCCGATGCCAATTGCTGCGCCCGTGACCGCGGCGATCACCGGTTTGTCGCAGTTCGTCAAGGCCCGCATGAACTGGAAGACCGGCGATTCGCTGGCATCGCTGCCTGACTTGGGCCCGCGCGACATGAAATCCTCGATGTCGTTGCCCGAGGTGAAGATGCCCGGCTGGCCGGTGATCAACACCGCACGCACGCTTGCGTCGACCTGGGCGTCCAGCAGAGCCACACACATCGCCTGATACATCGCCACGGTGATGGCGTTTTTCTTCTCGGGCCGCGCGATCTCGATCGTCGCGACGCCATTGAGTACATGGGTCTTGATGGTCATGAGTGAATCCTTTTTTGCGTCTCTGCCGCATGGGAGAAGCTTGATCTTCCTGGCCCCTCGCCCCTCTGGGGAGAGGTTGGGTGAGGCACTCCCCCAGCGGGGAAGGGAGAGACAACAGTCAGACGAGTTCGAAGATGCCGGCCGCACCCTGGCCGGTGCCGATGCACATCGTCACCATGCCGTATTTGAGCTTGTGACGGCGCATCGCATGGATCGTGGTTGCCGAGCGGATCGCGCCGGTTGCGCCGAGTGGATGGCCGAGTGCAATCGCGCCTCCCATCGGATTGACCTTGGCCGGGTCGAGGCCCAGGGTATTGATTACCGCGAGCGCCTGGGCAGCGAAGGCCTCATTCAACTCGATCCAGCCGATGTCGGAGTGCTGCAGACCGGCATAGCGCAAGGCGGCCGGAATCGCCTCGATGGGGCCGATGCCCATGATCTCGGGCGGCACGCCGCGGCTGGCAAAACTGACGAAGCGGGCCAGCGGCGTCAGATTGAACTGCTTGACCGCCTTTTCGCTTGCCAGGATCAAGGCACCGGCGCCGTCGCTGGTCTGTGAGCTGTTGCCTGCGGTCACGCTGCCCAGACCGGTTTCCTTGCCTGACGGATCACGCGGCGAGGCGAAAACCGGCCGCAACTTCGCCAGGCCTTCAAGCGAGGTATCAGGCCGCGCACCTTCGTCGAGGTTGACCGCGCGCTTGCTGACCTTGACCTCGCCGGTCGCCAGATCGGGTTGGCGCGAGAGCACTTCGATCGGCGTCATCTCGTCGGCAAACTCACCGGCATGCTGCGCCTTCAAGGCGCGCTGGTGAGATTGCAGCGCAAAGGCGTCCTGCGCCTCGCGCGAGACCTTCCATTGCTGCGCGACCTTCTCCGCGGTCAGGCCCATGCCGTAGGCGATGCCGACGTTTTCGTCGCGCGCAAAAACCTCCGGATTGAACGACGGCTTGTTGCCGCCCATCGGCACCATGCTCATCGACTCGGCGCCACCGGCGATCATCACGTCGGCCTCGCCGATGCGGATCCGGTCGGCCGCCATCTGAACCGCCGACAGGCCGGATGCACAGAAGCGGTTGACCGTGATGCCGCCCACCGAATGCGGCAGCCCGGCCAGCGTCACCGCGATGCGCGCCATGTTCATGCCCTGCTCGGCCTCGGGAAACGAACAGCCGATTACCGCATCCTCGATCGCTTTCGGATCGAGATTCGGCACCTGGGCAAGCGCATTGCGGATCACCGCCACCAGCAGGTCATCGGGCCGCGTATTGCGGAAAAAGCCCCGCCCCGATTTGCCGATCGGTGTGCGGGTAGCTGCAACGATGTAGGCGTCTTGAACTTGTTTGGTCATGATGTCTTGTCCTCTATCTGATCGGATCCAGCAGACACCGCGGATCCGGCTCTGCCGGGCCGCTGGTGTCGCCCCCTTGAGGGGGTGCGCCGAAGGCGCTCCGGGGGTGGGCTCAGTTCCTCACCGGCTTGCCCGTCTGCAACATCCCCATGATCCGTTCCTGGGTCTTGGGGTGGTCGAGCAGCGAGCAGAAACGTTGTCGCTCCATTGCCATCAGATATTCCTCAGTGATCATCGAACCGGCATCGACATCGCCGCCGCAGACCACTTCGGCGATCAGCGTCGCGATGTGGAAGTCGTGGGCGCTGATGAAGGCACCGTCGCGCATGTTGACCAGTTGTGCCTTGATGGTGGCGATGGCGCTGCGGCCTGCTGCCGGGAAACGGGATCGGGACGGCGGGCGGTAGCCGCTGGCGGCCAGCGCCTTGGCCTGCTGGATCGCCACATACAGCAGCTCATCCTTGTGCGGAACGATCACGTCGCTCCACAGCAGATAGCCGAGCTTGCGGCTCTCCAGAGCGCTGGTGCCGACCTTCGCCATCGCGGCGCTGGTGAAACCGTCGATCAGGAATTTCTGCACATCGCCGGCCGCGGTCGCGTTGTTGCCGGCCGCTGCCATCTCGGCCGCGCGACGCGCAATATAGGTCAGGCCGCCACCACCGGGCAGCAGCCCGACGCCGACCTCGACCAGGCCCATGTAGCTTTCCATGGCTGCCACGCGCTTGGCGGAATACACCGCCAGTTCGCAACCGCCACCCAGCGCGATGCCACGGATCGCCGAGACCACCGGTACCTGTGCGTAACGAATGCGCAGCATCGCATCCTGAAGCTTCTTCTCTTCCGGAGCGATGCCTTTGGCGCCGCTCTTCATGAAAACCGGCATCAAGGCTTCGAGGTTGGCGCCGGCGGAGAACACATCGTCGGGCGACCAGATTACCAGGCCCAGGTAATTTGCCTCGGCAAGTTCGACCGCCTTCAGCAGGCCTTCGGTGACCGTCGGACTGATCAGGTGCAGCTTGGCCGTGATGCTGGCGATCAGAATCTCACCATCAAGCGTCCAGACGCGCAGTTCTTCGTTGCTGAAGACCTCGGTTCCGGATTGCAGCGGGGCGACGCTGCCCGCACCGAAAACCGACTCGCGGAAATGCTGTCGTTTGTAAACCGGCAAGGTGCTGGGTGCGACGAAGCGCGCGTGTGCCGGGCTCCACGAGCCATCGGCCTGGTGCACGCCACCCAATCGCGCCACCGGACCCTCGAAGACCCAGCTTGGCAGCGGCGCCTGGCTGAGGGCCTTGCCCTCATCGATATCGGCCTTGACCCACTGCGCCACCTGGCTCCAGCCCGCCTGCTGCCACAACTCGAACGGGCCTTGGCTCATGCCGAAGCCCCAGCGCATTGCGAAGTCGACCTCGCGCGCGCTTTCGGCGATGTCGCCCAGATGGACGGCGCTGTAATGGAAGCTATCGCGCAGGATCGCCCACAGGAATTGAGCCTGTGGATTGCTCGATTCGCGCAGCAGCTTCAGACGGTCCGCGGGTGGCTTCTTCAGCATCCGCGCGACGATCTCGTCGGCCTTGCCGCCGCCTGGCACATAGGCCTGCGTCTGCGGATCGAGCCTGAGAATGTTCTTGCCGACCTTCTTGTAAAAACCTGCACCAGACTTCTGGCCGAGCGCACCCTTCTCGATCAGCGCGCTGACCACCTTGGGCGTGGCATAGGTCGAGAAGAATGGGTCGTCGGCCAGGTTGTCCTGCAGCGTCTTGATGACGTGGGCCATCGTGTCGAGACCGACGACATCCGCGGTGCGGAACGTGCCACTGCTGGCGCGACCCATCTTCTTGCCGGTCAGGTCGTCGACGACGTCGTAGGTCAGGCCAAACTTGTCGGCCTCGATCATGGTCGCCAGCATGCCGGCGATTCCAACCCGGTTGGCGATGAAGTTCGGCGTGTCTTTCGCGCGAACCACACCCTTGCCCAGCGCCGTGGTGACGAAGTCCTCGAGCTGGTCGAGGATCTCCGGATCGGTCTGCTTGGTTGGAATCAATTCGACCAGCGACATGTAGCGCGGCGGATTGAAGAAGTGGATGCCGCAGAAGCGGCTGCGGATTTCCTCCGGCAGCACCTCCGCCAACATGCCGATCGACAGGCCTGAGGTGTTGCTGGCGACGATCGCATGCGGCGCGATGAACGGCGCGACCTTGGTGTACAGATCGAGCTTCCAATCCATCCGCTCGGCAATCGCCTCGATGATCAGGTCGCAACCGAGCAACAATTCACTGTGCTCTTCGTAATTGGCCTGCTCGATCAGCACCGCGTCGTCGGGATTGCCGAGCGGCGCGGGCTTGAGCTTCTTCAGGTTGTCGACGGCACGAGCGACGATGCCGTTCTTCGGTCCCTCCTTGGCCGGCAGATCGAAAAGCACGACCGGTACCTTGACGTTGACGAGGTGCGCGGCGATTTGCGCGCCCATCACCCCGGCGCCGAGCACGGCGACTTTTCTGACTGGAAAACGGTTCATGCTTGCTCCTTGCATGGAATTCATTCCACTCGGTTCCAGGTCTGCGTTCGACCGAGCAACGGCATGCCGACATAGCCGCGAACCTCCAGGGTCTTGCCGCCGTCGACCGGCGTCATGCGCACCTTGTAGGTCTTGCCGTTGTTTGGGTCGAGGATTTCACCGCCATCCCAGAAGCCCTTGTCGCTTGCATTCTGCTTGACACCGCTGATGATGGTCATGCCGAGAACCGGCTGATCCTTGCGCGCGTCGCTGCATTTGTCGCATTTGGAATCCTGCTTGGCGGGGTTCAGGATCTTCTCGACCTTGCCGCTGAGCACACCACCGGTTTCGGTGACCCTCACCAGCGATTTTTCCTGCTTGGTTTCGTCGTCGATGGTCTTCCACAGTCCGACCGGAGTGGCCTGGGCCCATGCACCGGCCGACAACATGACGGCGAGGCTGGCGATCAAAAGCTTTTTCATTCGGGTGTCTCCTGATGGTTGTTGAAATAACGTTGGCCGGCTGGCCGCTTAGAACAGTGCCGCATCGAGTTCCATCATGGGCTTGACCCCCGCCCTGGCGGTGCGGATCAAGCTCGCCGTCTCGGGCAGCAGCTTGGCGAAATAAAAGCGTGCAGTGGCGAGTTTGGCGACATAGAAAGTATCACCGCTGCTCAGCTTCTCGAGCGCCACCTTGGCCATGCGGGCCCAGAAATAGGCAAATACCAAGTGGCCGCAGATCCGCAGGTAGTCGACCGCTGCCGCACCGACCTCGTCGGCATTGCCCATCGCCTTAATGCCCAGTTCGGTGGTCAGCTTGGTCACCTTGTCGCCCAGATCGGCCAGCGGATTGATGAATTCCTGCATCGCCTCGTTGGTTCCTTCCTCGTCGATGAACGCAGCGATTTTCTTGCCAAAAGCCCTCAGTCGCGCGCCGTTGTCACCCAGGACCTTGCGCCCGAGCAGGTCAAGCGACTGGATGGTGTTGGTTCCTTCGTAGATCATGTTGATGCGCGAATCACGCACATGTTGCTCCATTCCCCACTCGGCGATGTAACCATGGCCGCCGAATACCTGCATGCAATGCGAGGTCGCGATCCAGCCGTTGTCGGTCAGGAAGGCTTTGACGATCGGTGTCAGCAGCGCCACTTCGTCGCCTGCCTGCTTGCGAACGGTTTCGTCGGGATGGTTCAGTTCGCGGTCGAGCATCATCGCGATGTGGATTGCCAGTGCGCGCCCACCTTCGGCGTAGGCGCGCGCGGTCAACAACATCTTGCGCACATCGGGGTGGACGATGATCGGGTCGGCCGGCTGCTCGGGTGCCTTCGGCCCGGACAGACTTCGCATCTGGGTCCGGTATTTTGCATAGGCAGCGGCGTTCTGGTAGGCCACTTCGGTCAGTCCCAGCGACTGGTTGCCGACGCCC
>JBBRID010000053.1:0-13637 GCA_038221635.1 Burkholderiales bacterium | reverse complement strand
AGGTGCGCACGGTCGTCATCATCAGCGCCAAGGACATGGTGTTCTGTTCGGGCGCCAACATCTTCATGTTGGGTTTGTCCAGTCACGCGTGGAAGGTGAATTTCTGCAAGTTCACCAACGAGACGCGAAACGGGCTGGAGGATTCGTCCAAACATTCCGGCTTGAAATTCCTGGCCGCCGTCAACGGCGCCTGCGCCGGCGGCGGTTATGAGGTGGCGCTGGCCTGTGACGAGATCATCCTGGTCGACGACCGTGCCAGCGCCGTCAGCCTGCCCGAGGTGCCGTTGCTTGGTGTCTTGCCTGGCACTGGTGGTCTGACCCGAGTCACCGATAAGCGCCATGTCCGCCACGACCTGGCAGACATCTTCTGCACCAGCGTCGAAGGCGTGCGCGGCCAGCGGGCCAAGGACTGGCGCCTGGTCGACGACATCGCCAAACCGGCGGTGTTCGCGCAGAAGGTGCAAGAGCGCGCCTTGCAACTGGCCGAGCACAGCGATCGTCCGACCGACGCCAAGGGTGTCACGCTGAGCCCGCTGAAGCGCACGATCGAAGCCGACGCACTGCTTTATTCAAACGTCAAGGTCGAGATTGACCGAGCCAAGCGGACCGCCACCTGGACCGTCAAGGCCCCGGCCGGCCAACAACCGAACGATGTTGCCGGCATCGAGGGCGCCGGTGCCGATTGGTATCCGCTGGTGCTGGCACGCGAAATCGAAGATGCCGTGCTCGAGATGCGCACCAACGAGCTCGAGATCGGAACATGGCTGATCAAGACCGAAGGTGACGCCAGTGCAGTGCTGGCGATGGACGCGACACTGCTGGCCCACAAAGATCACTGGCTGGTTCGCGAAACCATCGGCCTGCTGCGCCGCAGCTTCAGCCGTTTCGACGTCTCGTCGCGCAGCCTGTTTGCGCTGATCGAGCCGGGATCATGTTTTGCCGGCAGCTTCCTCGAACTGGCGCTGGTTTGCGACCGCAGCTACCACCTGGCCTTGCCCGACGACGAGGGCAAGGCACCGAAGATCGCTGTGTCTGAAGCCAACTTCGGGCTGTATCCGATGATCACCGGCCAGTCGCGCTTGCAGCGTCGCTTCTACGACGAGCAGCCGGCGATGGATGCGGTCCGGGCAACCATTGGCAAACCGCTCGACGCCGACGCCGCATTTGCGCTCGGTCTGGTCACCGCCAATCCGGACGACATCGACTGGGACGACGAGGTGCGCATCGCCGTCGAGGAGCGCGTCGCGATGAGCCCCGATGCCCTCACCGGCATGGAAGCCAACCTGCGCTTCAACGGCCCCGAGAACATGTTCACCCGCGTCTTCGGCCGCCTGACCGCCTGGCAGAACTGGATCTTCCAGCGGCCCAATGCAGTGGGCGAAAAGGGTGCTTTGAAAGTTTACGGGTCTGGTGAAAAGGCTGGCTTCGACTGGACACGGGTTTGAATGGCCCCACCCCCGGCGTCCGCTGGATCTGCGCCGCGCTTGTCGGCTGAAGCAGTAATGCCAAATCACTGAACACTCCAAGAAGGAAACCCTATGTCAACGATCAACTACAGCGAAAAGATCCCCAACAACGTCGACCTCGGCAGTGACCGCACGCTGCAGCGTGCGCTCGAGCAGTGGCAGCCGAACTTCCTGAACTGGTGGGGCGACATGGGGCCGGAAGGGTCGAACAATTTCGATGTCTATCTGCGCACCGCCGTCAGCGTCGACCCTCAGGGCTGGGCGCAATTCGATCACGTCAAGATGCCCGATTACCGCTGGGGCATCTTCCTGAACCCGGGCGACGCCAACCGCAATATCCACTTCGGCGACCACAAGGGTGAGAAGGCCTGGCAGGACGTTCCGGGTGAGCACCGCGCCAACCTGCGCCGCATCATCGTCACGCAGGGTGATACCGAGCCGGCATCGGTCGAACAGCAGCGCCACCTTGGCCTCACCGCGCCCAGCATGTACGACCTGCGCAACCTGTTCCAGATCAACGTCGAGGAAGGCCGTCATTTGTGGGCGATGGTCTACCTGCTGCACAAACATTTTGGTCGCGACGGCCGCGAAGAGGCGGAGGCGCTGCTCGAGCGGCGCAGCGGCGACGAGAACAACCCGCGCATCCTGGGTGCATTCAATGAGAAGACGCCGGATTGGCTGAGCTTCTTCATGTTCACCTATTTCACCGATCGCGACGGCAAGTTCCAGCTGTGTGCCTTGGCCGAGAGTGCCTTCGATCCGCTGGCGCGCACGACCAAGTTCATGCTGACCGAAGAAGCGCACCACATGTTCGTCGGTGAAAGTGGCATCAGCCGGATCATCCAGCGCACTGTCAATGCGATGAACGAGCTGAAGACCGACGACGTCGGCAAGCTGCGCGCCGCCGGCGTGATCGACCTGCCGACGATTCAGCGCTACGTCAATTTCCACTACAGCGTCACCATCGACCTGTTTGGCGCCGATGAGTCCAGCAATGCCGCGATCTTCTACAGCTCCGGCCTGAAGGGCCGTTTCGAGGAAGGCAAGCGTGACGACGACCATGTGCTGAAAGGCCAAACCTACAAGGTGCTCGAGGTGAAGGAAGGCAAGCTGGTCGAGAAGGACGTGCCGATGCTCAATGCACTCAACGAGGTGCTGCGCGACGATTACATCAAGGACTCGGTGGCCGGCGTGAACCGCTGGAACAAGGTGATCGAGAAGGCCGGCATCGCGTTCAAGCTGACGGTGCCGCACAAGGCCTTCCACCGCAACATAGGCTCCTTGTCGGGCGCCAAGATCTCGCCCGATGGCCGTGTGGTCAGTGATGCCGAGTGGAATGCCAATGTCGACAAGTGGCTGCCCAGCTCGGAAGATCGCGCCTACGTCGCCAGCCTGATGGGCCGCGTCGTCGAACCCGGCAAATTCGCCAACTGGATCACCCCGCCCACCATCGGCATCAACCGCCAGCCGGCGGACTTCGAATACGTCCGGTTCAATTGACCCACCCCCGTTGCGGCTGACGCCGCTCCCCCTCAAGGGGGCCGAGCCCGGACGAGACAGGTCAAGTGGACCTGTCTCGCCTGACGAGGAGGCGGGCCGCGAGGCCCGGCGCGGCCTGCAAGGCACACTGGCGGACCGGCGGAGCCGGATCCGCGGTGGCCGCTGGATCGGTTAGGTGGGCGCGTCCGGCAGCGCATGTGAACGTTCGAGTTCGCGTCTGTCGAAGTTGACTGGCTTGGTATTCTGTGGGAGCGCCTTCAGGCGCGAAACGCATTGACAAGGTGCGCTTTGCTGGACGGAAATCGCGCCTGACGGCGCTCCCACAGAAGACCTTCTGGCGTTCTGCTGAATGCGGGCCGCCAACGCTGCTGAACCGGAGACAACACATGGACGCATCCGACCTCACCCTCATCAAGCAACACCTGATCGATCCCGAGATCTGCATCCGCTGCAACACCTGCGAGGCAACCTGTCCGGTCGACGCGATCACCCACGACGACCTCAATTACGTCGTCGATGCCAGCAAGTGCAACTTGTGCATGGATTGCATTTCGCCTTGCCCCACCGGGTCGATCGACAACTGGCGGATGATGCCGCGCGCCAAGGCCTATCCGATCGCCGACCAGTTGCTGTGGGACGAATTGCCCGATGAGCTGAGCGCCGATCAACTGGCGGAGTCAGGCGTCAGCGCCGAGGCGGCGGAAGATGCCGCAGCGGTAACGATCGTCCAGCCAGCGCTCACCGACGTGGCCGGCGGCGAGACGACCTTCGTCAGCGCCAAGTTTGGCGCCAACGTCCCACCCTGGTCGGCGGCTCACCCATTCACCAACCTCTATGGTCCGAAGGCCACCGAGAAAGTCATCGAAGCCACCGTGACTGGCAACGTCCGCGTCACCGAGATCGGCCGCGATTACGACACCCATCACATCGTGCTCGATTTCGGCAACACACCGTTTCCGGTGCTCGAAGGTCAGTCGATCGGCATCGTTCCGCCCGGCGACGATGCCGCAGGCCGGCTGCACCATGCGCGCCAATATTCGATCGCCAGCCCGCGCAACGGTGAACGCCCCGGCTACAACAATGTCTCGTTGACGATCAAGCGCGTGCTCGAGGACCACGACGGCAAGCCGGTACGTGGCGTCGCCAGCAATTACATGTGCGATCTGAAGGTTGGCGACAAGGTGCAGGTGATCGGACCGTTCGGCGCCAGCTTCCTGATGCCCAACCACCCGCGATCCAACATCGTGATGATCTGCACCGGCACCGGATCGGCGCCGATGCGCGCAATGACCGAGTGGCGTCGGCGTTTGCGGGCATCCGGCAAGTTCGAAGGCGGCAAGCTGATGCTGTTCTTCGGCGCTCGTACCAAGGAAGAACTGCCATATTTCGGTCCGCTGAAGAATTTGCCGAAGGACTTCATCGACACCAATTTCGCATTTTCGCGTGAGGCCGGCAAGACCAAGCGTTATGTCCAGGACGTGATGCGCGAGCGCGCCGCCGATGTCGGTCAGCTGCTGGCTGATGCCAACAGCTATTTCTTTGTCTGTGGGCTCAAAAGCATGGAAGAAGGCGTGCTGCTGGCGCTGCGAGAAGTCGCGGAACAGTGTGGCCTGGACTGGGACGCGGTTGCCGCCTCGCTGAAAAAAGACGGGCGTCTGCACCTGGAGACCTACTGAACAAATCGGGTCCTGCCACCACGCAACTTGGCGCGCCTGGAATCCGATGCAAGTGCCTCGTCAGGTTGTTGCTTATGAGCTCGAGTCTGGCCCGCGTTCCGGCGAGATCTGCGCCGGACCTTCCAGCAATCGGCTGGTTTCGGCGCCGCCTGCCACCGTCAGATTGACATCGCGTTGCGGGAATGGAATGTTGATGCCGCCGGCTTCGAGCGCCTCCTTGCAACGCTTCAACAGGTCGAGTTTGGTATCCCACCAATCCCCGCGTGCGGTCCAGACGCGGAACAGGATGTTGACCGAACTGTCGCCGAGCGACTCGACTTTGATAAGCGGAGCCGGGTCCGTCAGAACGCGCACCTCGTCGGCCGCGATGCCACGAAGAATCTCGATGGCGACGTTGATGTCGTCGCCATAGGCGATGCCGTAGACCTCGTCGATGCGACGGCGGTCCCGATCGGTTACCGACAGGTTGATGATGGTTTCGCCCCAGATTTTCGAGTTCGGCAAAAACGCCGTCGGCCCGTCCGGCAGGTGCCCCTG
Organism: Burkholderiales bacterium; assembly: GCA_038221635.1. Taxonomy (GTDB): domain Bacteria; phylum Pseudomonadota; class Gammaproteobacteria; order Burkholderiales; family Burkholderiaceae_C; genus Ideonella_A. Next base: position 8,458 of record JBBRID010000053.1, on the reverse strand, counting down.
GCAGATGAAGAACCCGAGCTGGTCGATGATGTAGACATCGCTGCCGAGCTTGACCGCATCGCCGATCTTGAACGGCCGGAAAGTCAGGATCATCACGCCCGCAGCCACGTTGCTCAGCGTGCCCTGCAATGCCAGGCCGATCGCCAGGCCGGCGGCGCCGAGCATCGCAATGAGGCTTGTGGTCTCGACGCCGAAGCGGTTCAGCACCGCGATGACGGTGAAGACCATGACACCGATGCGAACGATCTTGCCCGGAATCGAGTGAAAGACCGGGTCGATCTTCGTCGATCGGGCCATCAATCGATTGGTTTGCCGTGCCAACCAACCGGCAAGCAAAAAGCCGATGATCAGCGTGACGATTGCGCCGAGTACGTTGAGGCCGTAGCTGGCCAGCACGCCGAGAATCAGTGTGGTGAAGTGTTCCGCTTGGTCGTTCATCGTCCCAAGCATAGCGGCAGTGGGCCGACGCGCCAGCATGCGCGGCAACTGGCGGCCATGCCCTGCACCCACCAAAGACCCCACCGCATCCTCGCGGTGGTCGACAGCCGTTACGCGAACATGTCGGCCCAGATGTTGCGAGCCCAGGCGTGCGCGACGGCTGCTTCGGCCTCGTTCAGGTCGCCGGAAACGCCGCCGCTGCCTTCAACCGTGGTGAAGGTCTTCTTGGCCGCGTCGTAGCGGTGAACCGAAGCGACATGCACGGCCTGGGCATCCGAAACAAAGCTGTAGCAGGTATTGGTCAACATCGGCGACTGCGGCAGCGGTCTTTCAGTCAGCAGAGCCAGTACGCTTTCGGCGCACAGATGGCCGTGTTGATTGGCCATGTGACCCGACTTCGGCATGGCCGGCGCCGACAGGGTGGCATCGCCGATGATGTGCACGTTCTTGGCCGCCTGCGACTCGCAAGTGAGCCAGTCGGTCTCGCACCAGCGCTTGTTGGCGGTGATGAACGCAGCCGCGATCGCCGCAGCCTTCTGCGGAGGGATGACGTTCAACACATCGGCGCGCACATCCGAGAACGTCAGCTTCGCGGTGCGGGTCCGCACGTCGACATCCGCTAACTCGCTGTTCGGCAGATAGTCGATCATTCCAGGGTAGAGGGTGTTCCACGCCTTCGTGAACAGTCCCTTCTTGGAGGTGATATCCGGATTCGCGTCGAGCACCAGGATCTTCGATCGAGGCTTGGCCCGCTTCAGGTAGGCTGCAACCTGGCAGACCCGTTCATATGGGCCCGGGGGGCAGCGGTACGGTGTCTTCGGGATATGGATCGCGAACACCCCGCCGTCCGGCATCGCGAGCAACTGCGCTTGGAGCGCCAGCGTCTGCGGACCGGCTTTCCAGGCATGCGGAATCGTGTCGCGGGCCTGCTCGGTGGCCAGACCGGGGATCGATTCGTACATGAAATCGATCCCGGGCGACACGATTACCCGGTCGTACGGGAGGATCGTTCCGCTGGCGAGGCGCACCTGCCGCTTGTCGGCGTCGATGGCCAACGCCTGATCCTGAATCACGCGCACGCCGTGGTGTTTCGCCAAGCCATCGTAGCCCCTGCCGAGATAGGCCATGTTGCGGCTGCCGCCCAGCACCAGGTTGCTGAGCGGGCACGAGACGAAGCGGTTGCCACGTTCGACCAGGTCAACGTCCACCCGGTCATCGCCCCACATCCGCAAATACCGTGCGGCTGTTGCGCCGCCGAAGCCGGCGCCGATGACGACGACCTTGGGCTTGGCCCGCCCGCTCATCGATGCGCATCCGGCCAGCGATACAAGCGCCGTTGCGGCGCTGGTTGCCAGGAGAAACCCTCTGCGATTCTGTTGCATGCCGTGGTCCTCAGCGACGTTGTGCGGCGAAATATCTGGCGAGCGCTGCAATCTCCGTGTTGCCGTATCCCTTTGCCAATTGATGCATGACCGTGGCAGGCCGCTGGCCTGTCTTGAATGCATCCATCTGCGCGATGAAGTAAGCCTCGTTAAGGCCTGCGAGCGTCACACCGCCGGCCTCGGATCGCCCGTCAGTACCGTGGCATCCGACACATCCTGCCGCCAGCAGGCGTGCGGGCGCCGGCTCGGCAGGCGCCTGAGCATGTACCTCGAGAGACGCCACAAGCGTGACGGCGGCGATCATCGACACGGCCAAACGCAACATCGCAACCCCTTGCAAACTTGGAAGTCACATGCTCGCCGAAAACTCGGCCGACAACATCGGTTTTTCTACTGAGTTAGCGGTGCGAGTCGGGGGCGCGGAGCGCGCGCTGGAAAGGTCTCGGCGAATTGATCTGCTGCCGCGGATTCCACTAATGGCAAAAACGCGAAAGCCGGGCCGGATTGAACATCCGCCCGGCTCAGCGACGTTCCCACCGACGGCGGGAACGACGAGACCAGTCGTGGTCAGCCTCGGCTGCGGCCGAATATGAAGCTTGCAAGCGCAAGAACCAGGAAAACGACGAACAGTATTTTCGCTATGCCGGCAGCACCGGCCGCGATGCCGCCGAAGCCGAACACGGCGGCAATCAGCGCGATGACGAGAAAGACGATGGCGTAGTGCAACATGCTTGGTCCTTTAAATGTTCGGGTGCCGACGCACCACGGTTGCAAGGGCTGCGGCGGCGAGAAATTTCAAGCGCGCCGTCTGCGTGATTGAATGTTCGCCGCCGCACCGCGTTTCGAAAGCAGGTAGCGACGAGCTATTGCTGTGGGGGCGAGCAGACCTTGCGGGTCGGACGTATCCGACACGAAATCGATTGCCTGACAAATCGATACCATCAGGACTTCTACAAAAATCGGGGCGACATGCAATACCGCCAACTCGGCAACAGCCAGCTCAGGGTCTCCGCGCTTTGTCTGGGCAGCATGATGTTCGGCGACCAGACCGACATCGCCGAAGCGCGAAACATTGTGGACGACGCACACGACAAGGGTGTCAATATCATCGACACGGCCGATGTCTATACGGCCGGCAAGTCGGAAACGATGGTCGGTGAGTTGCTGAGGAAATCGCGTGACGACTGGATCCTGGCTACCAAATTGGGTAACCGGATGTCGGAGCGGCCGAACGAATCGCACTATTCGCGCAGCTGGGTGATGCGCGCCTGTGAGGCCAGCCTGCAGCGCCTGGCTACTGATCACATCGACATCTATTACCTGCACCGCGACTACAACGGCATGAGCCTCGAAGAGCCGCTGCGCGCCATCGACGCGCTGCTGCGCGATGGCAAGATCCGATGCTGGGGGCTGTCGAACTTTCGCGCATGGCGCATTGCCGAAGTCGTCTTGATGGCACGCCAGTTCAACATGCCCGGGCCGGTGGTCTGCCAGCCGTACTACAACCTGCTGAATCGGCAGCCCGAGGTCGAGTTGCTGCCGGCCTGTGCCCATTTCGGGCTCGGCGTGATTCCCTACAGTCCGATCGCACGCGGCGTGCTGTCAGGCAAATACGCGCCTGGTACCAAGCCGCAGCAGGGCAGCCGCGCCGGCCGTGGCGACACCCGGATGATGCAGACCGAGTTTCGCGAACAATCGCTGCAGATCGCCCAGACCCTGAAGGCACATTGCGAGAGCAGTGGCCGCACGCTTTCCAATTTCGCAACGGCCTGGGTGCTGGCCAACAAGGCGGTCAGTGCAGTCGTCGCCGGACCGCGCACGCTGGCCCAATGGCAGGATTATTTCGGTGCTCTCGACTGCAAGATCGACGCCGACGACGAGGCGTTGGTCGATTCGCTCGTCGCGCCGGGGCACCCGTCGACAGCGGGATTCACCGACCCGGCCTATCCGCTGGAAGCAAGGCGCTGAGCGGCGGGAACGCTCAGGCTGGCCCCATCCGACCCGACCCGTCAGGCGCCTCGGTCGAAGGCGGCCAGGGCCTCGATTGCCACCGCCTCGCCGCTTTCCTGCACGAAGTGGCCGGTGTCAGGCAACTCGAAAGCCTCTGGGCAATTGCGGATCTGCTTGCGCAACATGCGCATCGGTGCCGGGCCAAGCACCGGATCCAACATGCCGACCGCCATGAAGCTGATGCCGTCCCATTGGGTGCTCCACCAGTCACGGGCTTCGCGCGACAGTGCCGCGCCATCGGCGTCCGGATGCTCGGGGACCAGGTTCGGAAATCGGCGCACGCCAGCTTTGTGACGTGCTTCCGGAAACGGTGCCGAATAGGCCTGTGCCTCCTCCGGCGTCAGGTCGACGATCGAACGTGACATCAATGCGGCGATGTCCATGTCGGGCCGCGAGTTCGAATAGGCCCGCCAGTCGATGAAGCCCTTGCCCAACGGCACATCGCCGGTGCCGAAGGCGGTATTCATCACGATCAAGCGTCGCACCACCCCGGGCAAATCCAGCGGCAGCGTCAGGCCGAGCAAACCGCCCCAGTCCTGGACGACCAGGGTCACGTTGCGCAACGACAGCGTCCTGACGAACTCGACCAGCATCTCGCGGTGGCGGCTGAAGGTGTAGAAGGCTTCGTCCTCGGGCTTGTCGGATCGGCCGAAACCAAACAGGTCGGGTGCAATCACGCGCTGGCCGGCGGCGACGAATACCGGCAGCATCTTTCGGTACAGGTAGCTCCAGGTCGGCTGGCCGTGCAGGCACAACACCGTCGTAGTTGCATCGGCAGGGCCCTCGTCGAACCAGTGCACGCGCAGGCCCTCGAAGCCTGGCAGCGCCGACGAATAGTGCGGTTCGAATTGGCAATCGGGGAGATCGGCAAACCGCTCGTCGGGTGTTCGAAGCACGCCCGGCAGCGGTGATTGCTCAGCAGGCTGGTCGCTCATTCAGGCAGTCCTTGTTCAATCAGCAAGCGAATAAGGACCGCCGCGTTCCAGCGCGCGACGGTAGGCCGGCCGCTGCTGAAAACGCTTCACCCAGGCATCGAGATCGGGGTACGAACGACGCAGACCACGCGCGGCCTCGCCGACGAAACTCATCTGTACATCGGCGCCGCTGAACTGAGCACCGAGCAGCCAGGGCCGATCGCGCAGCGTGTGGTCCACGAAACCCAGGTGGTTCGCAAGTTCACTGTCGATGCGTGGCTGCAACGCAGCGCCGGCATCGCCGAGCCGCGAGACATACAGCTTCAGCATCAACGGCAACATTGCCGAGCCTTCGGCATAGTGAAGCCATTGCTGGTAAATGTCGAATTCCGGTGCATCGACGGCCGGCTGCAGGCGCCCGCCGCCGTGGCGGCGGATCAAAAAATCGACGATGGCACCGGATTCGATCAGCCGGGTCCCGTCGACTTCCAGCACCGGAGACTTGCCCAGCGGATGAACCGCCTTCAACTCCGGCGGCGCCAACCGCGTCTCGGGGTCACGCTGATAGGCCTGAATCTCGTAGTCGAGCCCGAGCTCTTCGAGCAACCACAACACACGCTGCGAGCGCGATTCGTTCAAGTGATGGACGATGATCATTGGTTTTACGCGTCGTGGACGCACATTGTGCAACGTGTCGGGCCCCTACGGCCGGCTCCGCCGGTTCGCTGGAGTTGGCCCCTTGGGGGGTGCTGGCGAGGTCCGGAAGCGTGAAACGGTGCTCGCACACGCGGATCCAGCAAACACCGCGGATCCGGCTCCGCCGGTCCGCTGGTGTGCCTTGCAGGCCGCGTCGGGCCTCACGGCCCGACTCCTCGTCTGGCGAGACTGGTCCACTGGACCTGTCTCGTCCGGGCTCGGCCCCCTTGAGGGGGTGCGGCGTAGCCGCTACGGGGGTGGGCCAATCAATCAGCCGCAAAGCAATACAACAAGCCCTCGCCGCCGGTCGTCTTCAGCTGTGAAATCGCGCAGCCACGGGTCTGGTGCGACGAGTTCCAGGATTTGGCGGGAGCGCCGTCGTCCAGGCCCATGCGGTCGTGGTGACCCACCATCGCCGAACCGTTGGCGTCGCTTTGTGTCCAGTTGCCGCAGGTGGTGTTGACGGCGCCAGCGATGAAGCTGCCGTCGGGCTGCGAGCCCGTCAGCACGTCATGGCGGTTCGGCGTATCGCCGCGGCCGTTGACCATGGCGCCAGATTCGGTCAGCGCCGTGGCTTTCGAGATGTTGTTGTTGCCATGCAGCTGCGCCACGTCGGTGGCGATGGCGACGCCTTTGGCGTTCATCCAGGGGCCTTTGCCGATGCGATCCCGAGCATTGATTCCGGCTTGCCCGGCCACCGCTTGCTGGCTGAGGTAGGCGCGCCAGGTGCGGTTGCCGGCACCCGCTGCGCTAGCCAACGCCTGGCAATGCCGATCGGCGCCTTGCAGGCCACCGAAATTGCCGCCGGTTCCGGGATTGCTACTGGTGACAAAAAAGCCCATCGGCGCCTTCTTGCTCATGCCCATCTCGGCGCAGCCGGCGAGCAAGCCGAATGCGGCACCAGCCAACAGGGTCCAACGAATCGAGCGATGCATGAGCGTGTCTCCGGAAAAGTTTGCAAAGTTGCAGTCTGCCAGATTCTTCGCGCCCGACCGAAAGTCCTTGGCCATCGAGGGAAGAATCGCCGAACGAGAAGACTCAACGGCCAGACTTGCGCTGGCTGCTCTTGTCCGGGCTGACGCCCCAGCGCGCCTTCCAGGCTTTGTAGGCATTCGGTGTCAGTTCGCGCTTCAACAGCTGCATGACCTGGCCTTCGCCGAGGCCGTGCGCCAGCAACACGGCACGAAACGGCGGGCTGTCGTCCCAGGCCGTGGCGATCACGCTGGCGATTTCCGCGGGGCTTAGTCGGGGAACAGGTTTGGCCATGGTCGTTGTTGCTGCCAGTCGATGTTCAACGAATGCTCCTTGCGAGGGCCGATTCAACAAAACGAGTTTATCCGCCGCCCAGCCAGGACCATTGATACCCTCCTCTTCGAGGCTCGGGTTTACCTGAATGGCACTTACGGGTTTACCTCACGAACAAAAACGACAGCCACGCGCACCTTGTCGTCGATCAACCCGTGCCACGCCCGAATAGCAGTGAAAAGCCATTGATTCGGCGCCTTCCTCGGTTGATCGTGACCGACCGCTTCGACTGAAGATCGCAGCCACAGCGCATGCTTATCGAGCAAGGGGCTTCCTTTGCCGACTGGCATTGCGCGATGTCAGATCGTCTCGGCCTGTCACGATGTCCATGTTCCCTCCTTCGAATCGAAGCTGTCGCCGGCGCCTGCCGCCAGGCGTTCGCAAGTGCCATGGGTGAGCGCTGGCCGCAGGCATGGGCGGATGCGCTCGGTGGATCGGCACCGTCGAGCGGCGTCACGCTGAATCCTCTGCATTCAGTGGTTCCGCCAGTCGCGCAGTCCGATGGAACCGCATCCGCGGCCCTGGCGATCTACGCCAAGTTGCTGGCGGCGCGTTCGCCAGAGGCCGCGGCGCATGCCTTGGTCGCGTCGCTGGTTGCCGATCACGGGGCTCGGCGCGCGTCGCTGGCCTGGCATGAAGCGGGCCGCACCCGACTGCTGGCCAGCAGCAACCTGGACCTGTCGAATCCGCAGGCCGAGTTGCCGCAGCGCCTGATCGGCGCCATCGACGAAGCCATCGAACAAGGCGTCACGCTGTCGTTTCCGCCGGTCGTGGACGTGAGCGGCGCTACGAAAGACCTGATTCGCATCGAACAGCAGGCCTTGCAGCGGCTGGTCGGCGGGGCGGTCGCGACGATACCGCTCGGAGCCGACGGCGAGGCCTACGCCGCGCTGTGTCTGGAGCGCGATGGCGACACGCCTTTCGACGCCGAAGAGTTGGCGCGCATCGAGAACATCATGCTGCTCGCCGCACCGGCGCTGCGCTGGATGCAGCAGGCCGCGCAGCGTTGGCACCAGCGGATCCGCCGCGATCTGGTGATCGGCATGCAGGCACTGCGCCAGCCAAGCAAGCGCACCGCGCGCCGCTTGCTGCTCGGTGGCGGCGTGCTGCTGCTGTTCCTGGCCGTGGCACCGCTGCAATTTGCCGTCGGTGGTCGTGCCCGGGTCGAAGGTGCCGAGCAGCGCGTGTTGTCCGCACCGACCGATGGTTTCGTCAAGACCGCGCATGTTCGCCCCGGCGAGCGCGTGAAGGCCGGTGCGCCGCTGATCGATCTGCTCGAGGAGGATCTTCGCCTGGAGCGCGAGCGCTGGAGCAGCCAGCTGGCCCAGCACGAAAATGCCTATGCGGCGGCGATGGCGAAATCCGATCGTGTCGGCGCATCGACCAGCATGTCGCGGGTGGCCGAGGCGCAGGCGCAGCTGGCGCTGATCGGCGAGCAACTGAGCCGTGGCCGCATCACCGCGCCCTTCGATGCGATGGTCGTCGAGGGCGATCTGAGCCAGTCGATCGGGGCGCCGGTAAGGCAGGGGGACAAATTGATCACTCTGGCCACCACCGACAGCTACCGCGTCATTGCCGAGATCGACGAGGTCGACATCGGCCGGGTCAAGCTGGGGCAGGGCGGGCAACTGGTGTTGTCGTCGCTGCCCTGGGACCACCATGAGATGGTGATCGAGCGGATCGCGCCGTTGGCCAGCGCAGTCGACGGGCGCA
>JBBRID010000052.1:0-13697 GCA_038221635.1 Burkholderiales bacterium | reverse complement strand
GACCCTCTAGAAAGCGCCGACCGTTCCTCATGCACATCCTCATCACCGAATTCATGGACGACGATGCCGTCGCCAGCTTGCGCGCCAGACATGACGTCGTCCACGAGCCGACGCTGGTCGACGACCCGACCCGACTGCTCGAACTCGCGCCGCGCGCCGATGCGCTGATCGTTCGCAACCGCACGCAGGTGCGCGGTGCGCTGCTCGACGCCTTGACCCGTTGCAGGGCGGTCGGTCGCCTGGGTGTCGGCCTCGACAACATCGATGTCGAAGCCTGTCGGCAGCGCAACATCGCGGTCATCCCCGCCACCGGCGCCAATGCCCTCAGCGTGGCCGAATACGTGGTGACCAGCGCGTTGATGCTGTTGCGTGGTGCTTACGCGTCGACACCGGCTGTCGCAGCCGGTCAATGGCCGCGCCAGGCCTTGTCATCGGGACGTGAAGTCGCCGGCAAGACGCTCGGCCTGATCGGCTTCGGCATGATCGGCCAGTTGACCGCGCGGCTGGCAACGGGCGTGGGCATGGAGGTGATCGCCTTCGACGCAATGATGGATGCCGACCACCCGGTCTTCGCCGACGGCCAAGTGGCCTTCGCCGGGCTCGAACAGGTGATTACCACCGCCGATGTGGTCAGCCTGCATGTGCCGCTGGTCGATTCGACGCGCGGCTTGTTCGATGCCGAGCGCATTGCCTCGATGAAGCCCGGCGCCGTGCTCGTCAACACCGCTCGCGGCGGCATCGTCGACGAATTGGCGTTGGCGGCGGCGTTGCGCAGCGGTCGGCTCGGTGGCGCAGCGATCGACGTGTTCAGCAACGAGCCGCTGGCGGCCGCTGCACACTTCCAGAATTGCCCGAACCTGCTGCTGACGCCCCATGTTGCCGGCGTTACCGCCGAGTCGAATCAGCGCGTCAGCGGACTGATCGCCGAACGGATTCTGGAGGTTCTGGCATGAAGCTCGATGCGGATGAACTGACCCGACGGATTGTCGAGTCGCTGCGCGCCGCCGGTGCAAACGACCACATGGCCGGCAGCACGGCACGTTCCCTGGTGCTGGCCGAGTCGCAGGAGCTGGGCTCCCATGGCCTGTCGCGCGTCGGGCAATACACCGCGCATCTGCGCAACGGCCGGGTCGATGGCCAGGCGGTCGCGCAGGTGGTGAAACGCAAGCGCGCCGCAATGCTGATCGATGCCGGTCACGGTCTGGCTTTTCCAGCATGCGAACTGGCAGTAGCCGAAGCGGTTGCCGCGGCACGCGAGAACGGCGTCGCGATCGTCGGCGTCATCAACAGCCACCACTGCGGCGTGGTCGTCGATCACCTGAGGGCGGCAGCTGCGGCCGGCATGGTCGGCCTCGGCTTCTCCAATTCACCAGCCGCGATGCCGGCAGCCGGTGGTCGTCATCCGATTTTCGGAACCAACCCGGTAGCAGCCGCTTTCCCGCGCGCCGCTGCCGACCCGCTGCTGATCGACCTCAGCCTGAGCGAAGTCGCGCGCGGCAAAGTCATGGTCGCAGCGAAGAAAGGCGAGGCCATTCCACTCGGCTGGGCGCTCGACGCCGACGGCGCACCCACCACCGATGCTCAAGCCGCGCTGGCGGGATCAATGCTGCCGATCGGCGCGGTCTCATCGCCAAAGGGCGCGATGCTGGCTCTGACGGTCGAATTGCTGGTGACAGCCTTGATCGGTGCCAATTTCGGCTTCGAGGCATCCAGCTTCTTCGTCGACGAAGGCAACCAGCCACAGCTCGGACAGCTGTTCATCGTGATCGACCCCGAGCCGTTTGCCGGCAGCGCCGGCTACCTGAAACGAATCGAGGTGCTGGTAAACGAGATGCTGAAGGACGACAGCGTGCGCTTGCCCGGTGCACGGCGCGAGGCCTTGCGCCGCCGCTCGCTGGCCGAAGGCATCGAGGTGCCAGATGCGATGCTGGCCCAGATCGACAAGCGCTGATTACCGCCACGGCTCACGCCGCGGCTCGGCGGCGTTTGCCGGGCGGCGGTCCGGTCGAACCGCGAACGATCAGTTCGACATCAAGCTCGAGTTGCTGCGGAGAATCGAGCCGCCCTTCCAGGCGATCCAGCAGGTACTGCGCGCCAAGCCGCCACATCTGCTCGGTCGGCACATGCATCGTCGTCAGCGCCGGCACGCCATGCCGGCACATCTCCAGATCATCGAAGCCGACGATCGACAGATCACGCGGCACCACCATGCCACGCGCCTGACATTCCAGCAGCGCGCCCCAGGCCAGCACATCGTTGCCACAGACCAGCGCGGTTGGTGGATTCGACGCCGCCAAAAGCAGCCGGGTGCCATCGCGAGCGGCCTGCAAGGTATACGGTGCCTCGACCAGCGAAGCCGGTGGCAGCTTCAGCCCAGCCTCTGTCAGGCACTGGCGGACGCCGGCGATGCGTTCGGCGGCCCGATCGTTGTTGTCGGCGATGCCACCGAGCATCGCGATCCGACGATGCCCGAGGTCAAGCAGGTAGCGAACGGAGCGGGCAATCGCGTCACGGTTGCGAAAGCCGACGCAGGCTGCACCCGGCGGCGCCGGAAAGCTGAACAGGTGCACGCAGGGCAGATCGCGCTGCGCCAATCGCGCCAGCAATTCGGGCCGCTGACTGACGCCGGTCAGCGCCAATGCATCGACTCCGCGCGCCAGCAGCGCCAGTGCCTGGGTCTGCTCCTGAGCCGCGTCGTAATCGCTGAATGCCAGCAACACGACCTGGCCGGCCGATGCCATGGTCTGCTGAAACACCTGCAGGCCACGCGCGAAGATCGCGTTGTCGACCGTGGGCACGACCACCCCCACCGTGCCGCTGCGCTTCAGCGACATCGCCCGCGCGCCGGCGTTGGCCACGTAACCGAGTTGCCTGACGGCCACCAGCACCTGATCGCGAAATGCCGGACGAACTGACTCGGGCCTGTTCAAGGCGCGCGAGACCGTGGCCGTCGAAACGCCGGCGGCACGTGCCACGTCTTCGACGGTGGGAGCGCGAGAACTGGACATGTTTTGGAAAGCGATTTCAGGCATTCTAGGTCTGATGATGGATATGTTTTTTTATAGGGAAAACACCGAATGATTGGCGCCCATACTGGCTTGACTTGACGGCCAGCAGCTGCCAATATTTGTAAGCGCTTACAGCATTAAGAACAACGCAAAAATGACCCCCACCACCTTGCGGCGGAGTGCCTACGGACTGGCCGGCCTTTTTGGTGCGGCCTACATCATCTACGTGGTGACGTTGAAGCTGTCGGGTCGAATGATCTCCGGCCCGCTCGGTGAAGTCGGGGAATTCTGTCTGGTGCTGGTGAGCGTTATCTGTTTTTCGATCGGCCTGTTCGCCGATGAAGTGGCCCGGCGCGACGACCCACATTAATACCCCGCAGGAGACAAGCATGGACATCAACAAAATCCTTTCAGCCCGTCAAGGCGAGCGGCGTCGCTTCATGCTGGCCGCCCGCCGCTATGGCTTTACAGCCGCGGTACTCGGGCTTGGTGGCGGCTTCCTGACCGATCGTCAGGCGATGGCGCAGACCATGGCCGACGAAGAGAAGAAGCAGAAGGCCGCGAAGTACACGATGCAGTTCGCGACCGAATACAAGATCGAGGACTACATCAAATACCCGATCATGCAAGGCCAGTACAAGGCCAACATCGAGGCGCTGTCGAAGGGCCAGATCTATTGCAAGCTCTACCCGTCCGGCCAGCTCGGCGCGGGTTCAGCGCTGGCGCAGAAGATCCAGGGCGGCACGGTTCAGGGTGGCTCGGTGTCACTGTCGAACTTCTCGCCGTTCGCGCCAGTGGTCGACCTGATCAACATCCCCTACTGGTGCGGTGACAACCAGTCGTTTGCCAACCTGGTCACCAGCAAGATCTGGAACGACGAAATCACGCCGAAGGTGATGGCCAAGGGCTACAAGCCGCTGTTCTATTTCACCGTCGATCCGCGCACGATTGCCAGCCGCAAGGGTTTCAAGGCGATCAAGGCACCATCGGACATGCAGGGCATGAAGATGCGCGTGCCGGGCAGTAAGCTGCTGCAGACCTTCTATCGCCTCGCCGGCGCCAACCCGACGGTCGTGCCGTGGGGTGAAACGGCAACCGCCATCAAGCAGGGCGTGGCCGATGGCCTCGATCCGGCGATCTCGGCGCTCGCCACCTTCGGCTTCACCGATCTGCTGAGCAACATCTCCTACATCCGCTCGGTGCCCGATGCACAGATGTTTGCCGCCAATGCGGCCTGGTATCAGGAATTGCCGGCCGAACTGCGCAGCGCGATGGATACGGCCAACGAGAAGACCCAGATGGAAAGCTTTGCGCAGATCGAACCGGCCCGTGCCGAGTCGATGAAGCTGCTGCGCGCCGGCGGCTGCGAGTTCTATAACCCGAGCGCAGCCGAGATGGCGCAATGGATGTCGACCTGCGGTGAGCAGCGCAAGGAGTACGAAGAGTTCAAGGTGCAGTTTGCAGGATCGCTCGCCGCCTTTGACGGCTTCAAGAAAGCCGCCGCGACCAAGGGCCCGATCACGGTGCCTGATTTCAAGCTCTGAGAACTGGGCCATTGCATGGCCGCTGTGGGCGCAGCCGGTGCTGCGCCCACCCACCACCACCATGAAAAACTTCCTGAGCGCGCTCGACCGCGACGGCGAGCGCTGGGCCATGCTCGTCTTCTATACCTTCTGCTGCGTCGTCATCGTGCAGGAGGTGGTGCGCCGGTTCGTGCTGAACTATTCATCGGCCTGGGGCGAGGAGGCCGCGCGTTATGCCTTCATCTACCTGGGCTGGATCGGCGCCGCCTTCGCCGTAAAGGAGCGCGCTCACATTCGCTTCGACGTCGTGCTGCAACGCATGGGACCACGCGGCAAGGCGGTGGTCTACCTGATTGCTGAAGCAGCCACGATCGTCTTTGCCTGCATCGCCCTGTACTGGAGCCTGCACACGATTCGTCAGTTGCTGCAGTTTGGCGGTCTGGCCCCGGTGCTGCAAATCAACAAGGCCTGGTTCGAAGCGGCCGTGCCGATTGCTTTTTCGCTGGTGATCCTCCGCAGCATCCAAAGCATGGTTCGCGATTTCGGCGATCTGCGCGCCGGACGTGAACCCTTCGCCGGCAAGGCCATGTTCGAGGAATGATGACGATGCTTCTGCCGCCCCATTTCCAAGCCTGCCATACGGAGCGTCGATGAACCCGATCGTGCTGTCCACCCTCGGACTGGTTGCGCTGCTGCTGATCGGGGTTCCGTTCTGGGTCTCGATGGGCCTGGGGACCGTGGCGATGCTGGTCAGCACGCAGGCATTGCCGCTGACACTGGTCGGCGAGGCCTTGTTCGAAGGGGTCGACTCGTTCACGCTGATCGCGATCCCGCTGTTCGTGCTGACCGGCGACGCCATGGTGCGCACCGGCCTGGGCGAGAAGCTGCTCAATTTCGCCGAGGCGAGTTTCGGCTCGTGGCGTTCGGGCTTCGGCACCTCAACCGTGATGGGCTGCGGGCTGTTTGCGTGCATCTCGGGCTCGGATGCGGCCGATGCAGCGGCCGTCGGTCGCCTGACGATGGACCGCCTGGTAGGCCGCGGCTACCCCAAACCTTATGCCTGCGCACTGGTCGCCTCGGGCGCCTGCACCGGCATTCTGATCCCGCCGTCGATCGCCTACATCATCATCGGACTGGTGCTGGGCGTGTCGAGCTCGACGCTGTTCCTGGCCGCCTTCGTTCCCGGCGTTCTGGTGCTGCTGTCGGTGATGGTGACCAACGCCGTGCTCAACCGCATCCACGGCTACGAGCAGGCGCAAGGACAATTCGATTTCAAGCGCTGGCTGGCGGCGCTGTGGGACGCACGCTTCGCACTCGCGATCCCGGTGATCATCCTGGGCGGCATCTACTCCGGCATCTTCACCCCGACCGAATCGGCCGCGATTGCGGTTTCGGTTGCGGTCGGAACCGGCTTGCTGCAAAAGCGCCTGTACCTGTCCGACTGGCCGGCCATGCTCGGCACATCGGCCAGGGTGTGCGGCGTGGTGCTGCCGATCATCGCGGTGGCGCTGCTGTTCTCGCAGGCACTGACGGTGCTCAACGTGCCACAGGCCTTCGTCGGGTGGGTCATGAGCTTCGGCACCGGTCCGATATCGGTGGTGTTGCTGCTGCTGGCGGTCTTTGTCATCGCCGGCATGTTCATGGAGACCAGCCCGAACATCCTGATCCTCGGCCCGCTGCTGTGGCCGCTGGCGAAAGAAGTGGGCATGAACCAGATCCACTTCTGCGTGTTCATGATCACCACACTGGGCATGGGTTTCATCACGCCACCGTTCGGCCTGAACCTGTTCGTGATGTCCGGTCTGACCCGCGTGCCGGTGGCGTCGATCGCGGCACGCGCCGCGCCGTTTGCGCTGGCGATGCTGGCGGTCTCCGCACTGATCGGTTTCGTCCCTGCCATCTCATTGTTTGCCGTCGCCCGCTGAAGCTGGCATAACCTGGAAAAGCCATGACCATTCTTTATCTGAAGAAGGCCGCCCGTACGCCAGAGACTGAAACCGCCGCTGCCCAGATGGTGGTCAACGAGATGCTGTCCACCATCGAATCCGATGGTGAACAGGCGGTGCGCGACTACGCGCTCAAGCTCGACAAGTGGGGCGGCGACATCGTGATGAGCGAGGCCCAGATCAACGCCGCGATCGCCGATGTGCCACCCCAGGTCCGCGCGGACATCGATTTCGCGGTGCGCCAGGTGCGTGATTTCGCGCTGGCGCAAAAGGCATCGATCACCGACGTATCGGTGCCACTGCACCCCGGCGTCACAGCCGGCCAGAAGGTGCTGCCGGTCAACGTGGTCGGCTGTTATGCACCGGCCGGTCGTTATGCCCACATCGCATCGGCCTACATGACCGTCACCACCGCCAAGGCCGCGGGCGTCAAGACCGTGATCGCCTGTTCGTCGCCGTTCCGTGGCGGCGGCATGCACCCTTACGTGTTGTACGCGTTCAAGGCCGCCGGCGCCGACGTGATCATGACACTCGGCGGCGTGCAGGCGATTGCCACCTTGGCCTACGGCCTGTTCACCGGTAAGCCGGCCGACGTGGTGGTCGGCCCGGGCAACAAGTTCGTTGCCGAGGCCAAGCGCACGCTGTTCGGCAAGGTCGGCATCGATGTCTTTGCCGGGCCGTCCGAGGTGGCCGTGATCGCCGATGCCACGGCCGATCCTGCGATCGTCGCAATCGATCTGGTGGGCCAGGCCGAGCACGGCCATGAATCACCGGCCTGGCTGTTCACCGATTCGAAGCAACTTGCCGAGGCGGTGATGAGCCGCATCCCGGCGCTGATCGACTCGCTGCCCCCCACCGCGCGCGACGCCGCCGGCTCAGCCTGGCGCGACTATGGTGAGGTGATCGTCTGCGACACCCGCGAGGAGGTTGCCGAAGTCTCCGACCGTTATGCCAGCGAACACCTGGAGGTGCACGCGGCCGACCTCGACTGGTGGCTGGGTCGGCTGACCAACTACGGCTCCTTGTTCCTCGGCGAGGAAACGACGGTGGCATATGGCGACAAGGCCAGCGGCCCGAACCACGTGCTGCCGACCAAGGGCGCAGCGCGCTACTCGGGCGGCCTGTCGGTGCACAAGTTCATGAAGACCTTGACCTGGCAGCGCATGACGCGCGAGGCGGCGCGCGACATCGGCGAGGTGACGGCTCGCATCTCGCGCCTCGAAGGCATGGAAGGCCATGCGCTGACCGCCGACGTCCGGCTGGCCAAATACTTTCCAGAGCAGAAGTTTGATCTCGGAGAAACAGTGAAGGTTTGAACCGATGGCCGTCCTCGACACCTGGTTCTCGCTGGCCGGCAAACGCGCCGTCGTGACCGGTGGCAATGCCGGCATCGGTGAGGCGATGGCGCGCGCGCTCGGCCTGGCCGGCGCTTCGGTGCTGCTGGTGGCGCGCCGGGCCGATGCGCTCGACTCGGCCGCCGGCCGTCTGCGCGCCGACGGCATCGACTGCGACACGCTGACAGCCGACTTGGCTGATACAGAGGCTTTGCCGGACGCCGGGAGTCGAATCCTTTGCGCCGCCGGCTCGCCCGACATTCTGGTCAACGCCGCCGGCATCAACCTGCGCCAGCCGTTCGAGCAAGTGACGCCGCAAGCCTGGAATACACAAATCGCGCTGCACCTGGGTGCGCCGTTTTTTCTCAGCCAGGCGCTGGCGCCGGCCATGGCCGAGAAGGGCTACGGCCGCATCATCAACATCGCCTCGCTGCAGTCGTCACGCGCGTTCGCCAACAGCGCACCCTATGGCGCCGGCAAGGGCGGTGTGGTTCAGCTGACACGCGCGATTGCGCAGGCATGGTCGGCGAAAGGCGTCAACTGCAATGCGATCGGCCCGGGCTTTTTCCCCACCCAATTGACCGCAGCGGTGTTTGCCGACGCATCCCTGGCGGCCCAGCATGCATCGCGCACGGCCATCGGCCGCAACGGGTGGCTCGAGGACCTGCACGGCGTCACCGTATTTCTGGCCAGCGCGGCCAGCGGCTATATCACCGGCCAGACCTTGATGGTCGACGGCGGCTACACCGCATGTTGATGGCCACCCCCGCTGCGGCTTCGCCGCTTCCCCTCAAGGGGGTCGAGCCCGGACGAGAAAGTTCCGGTGGACCTTTCTTGCCTGGCGAGGAGCCGGGCCTCTGTGCTCGGCGCGGCCTGCAAGGCACACCAGCGGACCGGCAAAACCGGATCCGCGGTGTCTGCTTGATCGGCCCGAACGAGCGTCTGATGAAGGGCATGGACTGGGGCGCCACGCAGAGCGTCACCCTGAAAAGTAAAAGGAACTGAAATGAAGGCCCTCGTCTACACCCGGCCCAACGAAGTGCAGTTGCTCGAGCGCGAGGCGCCCACTGCAGTCAGCGGTGAGGTGGTCGTGCGAATCGATGCGGTGGGCATCTGCGGCTCCGACCTGCACGCCTATCATGGCCATGATCCGCGACGCAAACCCGGGCTGGTGCTGGGCCACGAGTTTGCCGGCACGGTGACATCCAGCGCAGACGCAAGGTGGACAGTTGGTCAACGCGTCACCGGCAACCCGCTGATCACCTGCGGGCAATGCGACTACTGCATCCAGGGCCGCGACAACCTGTGCTCGAACCGAACGATGGTCGGCATGACACGGCCCGGCGCGTTTGCCGAGCGCATGAGCATCCCCGGCCAGTGCCTGATCGGTGTGCCTGACTCACTCGACGCGGTGGCCGCCGCACTGACCGAACCGGCCGCCACCGCACTGCACGCAGTCAACATGGCGACTCGTGCGATGGCCAGACCACTGGCCGAAGCTCGGGTACTGGTGCTCGGCGGCGGCGCGATCGGCATGCTGGCCGCGCTGCTGCTGCGCCAGCGCGGCGTCGATCAGTTGGAGGTGGCAGAAACCAATGCATTGCGACGCGATTCGCTGGCTCGTCATGTGTGCTGCACCACCTTCGATCCGCGTGAACGCAGTGCGGCCGACAACCACTTCGAACTCGTCGTCGATGCGGTGGGCAGCGCGGCCACCCGCAACGCTGCACTGATCGCCGTGCGGCCCGGTGGTGTCGTGATGCACATCGGGCTGCAGGACTGGGCCAGCGAGATCGACATGCGCAAGCTCACGCTGGCCGAGATCACGCTGATGGGCACTTACACCTACAGCATGGCCGATTTGCGGGCCACCGTCGCCGCACTCGAGCGCGGCGTGTTCGGTGACTTGTCGTGGGTCGAGCGGCGGCCAATGGTTGAGGGCGCGCAGGCCTTCGACGATCTGCATCACGGGAGGCTGGCCACTGCGAAGGTGGTGCTGGAGCCGGCGGGTGGGTAGAGGGGCGTTCGTTGGCGCTGCTTCAGCGGCGCTTTTTTTTCCGGTTTCGCCAGGGTGCGGCCGGGCGCATCCCCCGACGGGCGCATGACGCCGCTCCTACCAAATTTTCCCGTTCAAGCCGTCACCGGCTCCGCAATCCGCTGCTTCAAATGCGCCAGCGCCTCGTCGACCTGATCGATCAGCACCAGACACAGGTCGCCCGGTCGCAGGCGTTCGAGTGCAGTGTCGATTGCGAGAAACTCGCCGCGGATCTCTTCGACGTGGCGGGTTCTGACGGCGCCCTTCAGGCCTTCATGCAACAGGCCCATCACCTCGCCATCGGCACGCCCGCGTTGCGCGGCATCCTGATACAGCAGCACGTGGTCGAACGCAGCGCCGAGGATCTCGGTCAGCTCGCGAATGTCTTCGTCGCGCCGATCGCCAGCGCCACTGATCACGACCGAACGCCGCTGCCCGACAGGCGCCGGCATAGCATCGACGGCAGCCACCAGCGCACGCATCGCGTCCGGGTTGTGGCCATAGTCGGCAATCACGGTCGCTCCGCGGCAATCCATCACGTTGAACCGGCCGGGCGCGTTGTCGGCGTCGTTGACGAAGCTGGCGAGGCCGCTGCGGATCGCTTGCCAGCCCAGGCCGACCCCCCAGGCCGCGCCTACCGCGGCCATGGCGTTGTCGATCTGAAAGCCGATGCTGCCATTGCGGGTCAACGCGATGTCACGCAGTGGCAAGCGCTCGCGCCAGGCACCCTCGGCGGCCACGATGTCGTCGCCTTCGACGAACAACGTGCGCTTGCCCTGGGCACGGTGGGTGGCCATCACCGGGTGTAGCCGGTCGGCGGCAAAAAAGATCACATCGCCCGGGCAGGCAGCGGCCATTGCGGCCACGATCGGGTCGGTTGCGTTGAGCACCGCACAACCGTTGTCGGCCACATTCTGGACGATCACCCGCTTCAGCACAGCCAGGTCCTCGACCGTGGTGATGTAGTTCAAGCCGAGGTGGTCTCCAGCGCCGATGTTGGTGACAACTGCCACCTGACATCGGTCGAAACCCAGACCCTCGCGCAGAATGCCGCCCCGCGCAGTCTCGAACACGGCGGCATCGACATCCGGGTGCATCAACACATTGCGCGCGCTTTTCGGGCCGCTGCAATCGCCGCTGTCGATCTGCCGACCCTCGACGTAAACGCCGTCGGTGTTGGTCATGCCCACGCGCAAACCTTCGCTGGTCAGCAGGTGGGAGATCAGCCGGGCGGTGGTGGTTTTGCCATTGGTGCCGGTGACGGCCACGACCGGAATGCGGCCGTCCTCGCCATGGGCGAACAGGTCGCCAACAATCGCCTCACCGACCGCGCGGCCCTTGCCGAACGATGGCGTCAGGTGCATGCGCAGACCAGGTGCGGCATTGACCTCGACGATGCCGCCTTGCTGTTCCTCGAGTGGCTTCAGAACCGATTCACAGACGATGTCGACACCACAGATGTGCAGGCCGATCATCTCGGCCGCCGCCACCGCGCGCGCCGCCAGCTCGGGGTGCACGTCGTCGGTCACATCGGTGGCGCTGCCGCCGGTGCTCAGATTGGCGTTGTTGCGCAGGATCACGCGTCGTCCCATGTCGGGCACGGAGTCAGGCGTCAGGCCTTGCACCGCGAGCCGGGCGACGGCGATTTCATCGAGCCGGATTTTGGTGAGCGAGGTCGCATGGCCTTCGCCACGGCGCGGATCGGCATTCACCTGGTCGATCAGTTCACGCACCGAACATACGCCATCGCCGATCACCTGAGGCGGATCGCGCCGGGCCGCGGCAACCATCTGCTTGCCGACGACCAGCAACCGGTAGTCATTGCCAGGCAGGAATTTTTCGACCATCACCTGGCCGTGCTCAGCGGCGGCGCGAAATGCAATCGCGAGGTGATCGCGAGTCACGATATTGACGGTGACACCCTGCCCTTGGCGCCCATCCTGCGGCTTGACGACGACCGGCAGGCCGATCTCAACGGCTACCTGCCAGGCCTCGTCGAGCGTATCGACCGGCCGTCCAACCGGCACCGGAACACCCGCCACGTGCAGCAGCTTTTTGGTCAGATCCTTGTCCTGCGCGATCGATTCAGAGACCGCACTTGTGGCATCGATCTCGGCCGCCTGGATGCGGCGCTGATTGGCTCCCCAGCCGAACTGCACCATGCTGCCTTGGGTCAATCTGCGCCACGGGATGCCACGCGCCTCGGCCGCCTCGACGATGGCGCCGGTGCTTGGACCGAGCCGCTGGTCCTCGTCGGTCTCGCGCAGCTGCACGATGGCTGCAGCCGCGTCGAACGAATGGCTGGCCTGGGCAGCCTCGACGAGCTGGCAGGCCAGTTTCAGGGCCAGCCGGCCAACTGCTTCTTCGCTGTACTCGACGACGACCTGATAGATGCCCCGATCGACGGTGGCTGCAGTGCGGCTGAATGTGACCGGGCATCCGGCTTGCGCCTGCAGCGCGAGGGCAGCTGTCTCGAGCACCTGGGCCAGGCTGGTCGATGCCGTGATGCCGCCCGGCCGCAACGCGCCGATACCCGGAAACAAGGCGCGCAAACGGGCCTCGAAGCCGGCCACATCCGAAATCGAAACCTCGGATTCCTCGCACGACACGATGGCCTCGATCGCCGTGTGGCGGCTCCACAGATTAGGGCCGCGCAGCGCGCGGATTCGGGAAACTTCCATCAGCAGGAGGCCTTCAGCAATGCCCTGGCGTCGGCGCTCAACTGGCGCGGGGTGGCAGGCGCGACGCGGCCGCCGCACGGGCAACATGCGCCACTGCAACCGGTGTCGGGTCGGACGGATCGGCATCGAAGGTCTCGACGCCAGCGGTGATCAATTCGGGCGAGATGCCAAGCGCCCATGCCGCGGCAGCCGAAGCGCAGAGGCACTCATCGGACAGCACGGCGGCATCGCGCGGGCCGCGGCGGAAGATCGAGCGATCTGCCAGCAACACCTCCTGGCTGCCGTTGGCCAGCACCAGCCGGCCGGCACGCGACAACACGGCGCGTCCACCGCCGGCACGGTGGCTGGCAACCACGGCCTGCGCCGCCTCGTCGGCATCGGCAAGGGCATAAAACATCACCTCGCCATCACACAACGACGCCATCGCGGCAACGCCGGGATCACCCGCGTTGAGCACTGCGACCCCATCGGCCAGCACCACGTCGACCTGGGTACGCAACACACGGCACATCTGGTCGTCCTCGTGCACGTCGTGGCGCGCCAGCGCGGTCGCTGCGGTCGGATCGAGCCGGCAATCGGTGACGATGCCGATCTGGCAGCGGTCGTAAGCCAGGCCGGCATCGAGAATGGCTCGGGCGTCGTTTTCGATCACCGCGGCCTCGACGTTGCGGTTCATCAGCAGACGGTGCGCGGGCTCGAAATGTGCACTGTCCGCCGACTCGACCCGGCGGTGATCGAGGAACAGGCCACTGCGGCAGGCCAGGCCGACCCGGCGTCCGCTCAAGCGCAGCAGCCAAGCGATCAGGCGCGCGATGCGGGCGCTGTCGCGCGAACCGGCGATGCCGATGATCGGGATGCGACCGCTCTCTTCATCGTCGAACAGGTGATCGACGATCGCCCGGCCAACCGGCCGTGGCGAACCCTGCGCGGGTTTCAGGTGCATCAGCAGCCCCGGTCCCGCGTTGACCTCGACGACGCCGCCGCCCTGTTCGGCCAGCGGCTTGCCGATGTCGGTGGCCACCACGTCGACGCCGGCGATGTCGAGCCCGACCACGCGCGCCGCCAGACACACCGCATGCGCCACCTCCGGGTGAACCTCGTCGGTGCAGTCGACCGCGACATTGCCGTTGCGCTGGATCAGCACGCGACGTCCAGCCGCCGGCACCGACG
>JBBRID010000051.1:0-13731 GCA_038221635.1 Burkholderiales bacterium | reverse complement strand
GTGGTGATACGCGCCACTGAATCAGCACCGTCGATGATGCCGTGCGCCAGGTAGCTGCTCGGCGAGTCGGGCTCGAGCGCCGCCACGGCCAGCAAGGCCATCGGCTGAGTCAGTGGCACGAAAAAGCTGCCGGCATCGGCGTCGATCAGCGTCGACTGCAACTCCACCGGCACCGGCTGGGCGTAACCGGTGTCGGCGTTTTCGTGGCTGGCAGGTGAGTTACGCCAGGCCGATGTGAGAACCCGGTAGGTCTCGCCGCGCAGACTGACACGTTCAGGGATCTGCATCACCTTGACACCGAGCAGACGCAGGCGCACCACGGCCTCGGTCTGGTTGGATGCCAGCCAATAGCCGCAAGGTCGAGAGCGGCTGCGCAAGGGCCGCAGCAACAGTGCCGACTGCCAGTTCACGCTGATCAGCTTGTCGGCGCCAGTATTTGGATCGATCGCAGTCAGGTCGTACTCACTCGGCGTGGTGGCCGATTCGACCACCACCGTCCCCTTGCACGCCTTGGCGCTGACATCGCTGTCGACGAAGCTGCGCAATTTGCGCAGATCGGCCGCACGCACCGCCGTGCTTTGCAAGATGCTGGTGGCGGAAACGATCTGGCCATGGACGCGGCGCTGCAGATCGCGCCGGCCCAGATCCGAACCGCGGGTTTCGATCAGCAGGCTGATCGCATGCCGCAAGCCGTTGACATTGCGACTGGTATCGGGTCTCGTGCCGCCCATTGCCACGACGGTAGCGGCGCCATCTCCCGCCAGATGGTGATACCAGTCGACATTCAACCTGGCCGCCGCCAGCGACTTCAACAACGGCTCCCGAAACCACTCTTCGGACGCCCGGCTGACGAACTCGGCCATGTTCGGCGTCATCGCATATTGCAGCAAGACGTCGCTTCGCCGAACCACGCCGAGCTTGCGTTGCCACTCGCCGACCGCTGGAAATTCATGGCAGTCGACCACCACTATCGGTCGATAGTCGAGAATCAGTCGCGCAAGCGCGCGCGCCTCGGGAGTGCGTAGCAGCAGATGATCACGGTTTGCATCGATGCCGTTGACGGACAAGCGCTGGGCTCGGATCGCACCATCGGGATTGGCTCGCGGCACGATCAGGATGTTCAGCTGGCGCAACAATGGCTGCAAAGGGCCATTGGCCAGTTGCTGGGCCAGCACCAGCATGGCCTCCGGTGCGGCGGGTTCGTCGCCATGTTGCCCGGCGATGAACATCACGGTTGGCCGATCAGCGTCTTGCAGGGCCTGTGGGCTGACGTCTCGTCCACTGGCAAGCAGCAGGGCCTCGATCGGCGCGCCGCGCTGCGAGTTGCCGGCCAACAGCAGACGAACCGTCGCGCGCCCGGTGGCCTCGTCGCCCTGGCGTTCGAGTTGCAACAAGGCGGAATGCAGTTCGCCATCGGTCGTGAAGCGGGTGCGTCCCGGCTCCAGTCCCGGTGTGCGGTACTGCACCGCAGGGGCCGGAAAACGCGCCGCGACACTCGGATTGGTCGGGCCGGCCTCAGCCCCTTGAACCAAGGGCGGTTCCACGACAATCGGAGCGATCGGGATCGGGATCGGGATCGGGATCGGTAGCGGCGGCGGCACGACTACCGGCCCAATCGGCAACGGTTCCTGGCGAGGCAGCGGGCTGTTGCAGGCCGCCAGCGCCAGTACGGTCGCAGCGGTCGCGACGGTTCTGAAAAACGCTGACCACTCCCGGATCTGCCGCTTTGAGTCAGCCCCCGCTGGAGAAACAACGAAACTCGGAAACGGCACCACTGAGGTGCATTTTTGGTGGGTCATCGATCAAACCATCGCTCGGCAATCATGCTCGCTATCCACTCTAGCGGGCGGCGCTGCAAAGCGGTGGTGACGCAATCCCTGAGCAGCGGTCGAACCCCGACGGCGCGGTGTGCGAACGCCTGAGGGGTCTGCAAGAATGGCAAGTCGGTGCTTGGCAGGCCTCAACGCCCGTGGTGGTTCCAGTCGCGATCGCGTCGACCACCGTGCCCGCCGAAGTGTCCTTGGTGGCCATGGCGATCCCAGCCCCGATATCCGGGCCAACGGCGCTCGACCACATAGACCGGAGGACCGACGTAGCGCGGCACCTGCCGGTAGACGACGGCTGGCGCCGGGCTGTAATAGACCGGCGCGGGCCGATAAATGACGGCGGGAGGGCTGTAATAGACAGGAGCCGGCCGATAGGCGACCTGCGGCGGTTCGTAATACTGGCCACCTCCATAGTACGGCGCATCGGAGACCACCGCACCGACTGGCGGCAGGTTGATGCCGATCGACCAGCTTATGTTTCCTGCGTGAGCCATGCTCGTCGCCAAGCCCAGAGCGGCAACGGCGAACAATCTGCGGGCGAAGGTCATCGTAGTCTCCTGCTGTCCGGTTCCGACCGGACTCGTTACTGAAACGCGTCAGTGCCCGGCCATGTTGACCGCGAAGCGCGAGGCAAGCGTAATCAGGTGTGACTGCCGGCATGGCGAAGTGACCGAGGGTCATCGGCGCGAGGGCCGATAAAATCGCCGCTCTTGCCCCGCAACGGCCTCAGCGCCGCCTACTTCATGAACGCGCCGATGCCAACTGCCAGTCCAGCGGAAGAACCAAGATCGAGCAATTTTCTGCGACAGGTGATCGAGCGCGATCTGGCCCAAGGGATTTATGCCGGCCGTCCCTTTGCAGGTACGCCGGGCGACGCCGCCCACCATGCGGCCGGCGCAGCCGATGAGGCTCGCATACGGACGCGTTTTCCGCCCGAGCCAAACGGCTACCTGCACATCGGCCACGCCAAGAGCATCACGCTGAATTTCGGCCTGGCGGCCGACTATGGCGGTGTCTGCCACCTGCGCTTCGACGATACGAATCCGGAGAAGGAGGAGCAGGAGTACGTCGACAGCATCATCGACTCGGTGAAATGGCTGGGTTTCGGCTGGCAAGCCAGTCACGAAGGCATGCCGACCAGCCACCTCTACTACGCAAGCGACTATTTCGATTTCATGTATCGCGCGGCCGAGGCGATGGTCGACGCCGGCCTGGCCTATGTCGACGAACAGACCGCTGAACAGATGCGAGCAGCCCGCGGCGATTTCAACACCCCCGGCACCGACAGCCCGTTCCGCGACCGCAGCCCGGCCGAAAACTTGGCTCGACTGCGCGAGATGCGCGATGGTCGCCACGCCGACGGCTCGATGGTGCTGCGGGCCAAAATCGACATGGCCAGCCCGAACATCAACCTGCGCGACCCGGCGATCTACCGGATCAAGCACGCCGAACACCACAATACCGGCACGCGCTGGTGCATCTATCCGATGTACACCTTCGCGCACCCGATCGAGGACGCGCTCGAACACATCAGCCACAGCATCTGCACGCTCGAGTTCGAGGACCAGCGCCCGTTCTACGACTGGTTGCTCGACAACCTCTGCAAGCTCGGTCTGCTGGCCCAGCCACGGCCACACCAGTATGAATTTGCACGACTGAACGTCACCTATGTGATCACCAGCAAGCGCAAGCTGCGCCAGTTGGTCGAGGACGGGATCGTCGATGGTTGGGACGATCCGCGCATGCCCACACTGGTCGGCCTGCGCCGACGCGGCTATACGCCCGATGCGATCCGCGCGATGTGCGAACGCGCCGGCACCAGCAAGGCCGGCGGCTGGACCGACTACGCCAGCCTCGACTTCGCGCTGCGCGAAGACCTGGAAGGCAAGGCGATGCGGGCGATGGCCGTGGTCGATCCGGTCAAGCTGAAGTTGCAGAACTGGCAGGCGATCTTCGGCGGTGCAGCGGCCGAGGCTTGCACCGCACCCGCCCACCCGCAGCGGCCCGAACTCGGCGCGCGCCAGTTCTCACTCGGGCCTGAAGTCTGGATCGAGCGCGACGATTTTTCAGAAGCGCCCGCCAAGGGATTTTTCCGGCTGTTCCCGGGTAACAAGGTGCGGCTCAAATACGGGGTGGTCATTGAATGCACTGGATGCGAAAAGGCAGCCGATGGCACCATCACCAGTGTATTGGCCAACATCGTTCCCGACACCCGCAGCGGCACGCCGGGCGCAGACGCCCTCAAGGTGAAGGGCACGATCACCTGGGTCGGCGTGCACGACGCCCTGCCCGCCGAACTGCGCCTGTACGACCGCCTCTTCACCGAAGAACAACCCGACGCCGGCGGACGAGACTTCCTGGCTGCGTTGAACCCGGCCAGCAAGCGGGTCGTGACCGGCTACATCGAGCCCTCGTTGGTGTCGGCCCAGGCCGACGACAAGCTGCAGTTCGAGCGCCACGGCTATTTCGTCGCCGACCGCGTCGATCACCAGCCCGGCAAGCCGGTGTTCAACAAGATCACCGGGTTGCGCGATAACTGGAGCAAATGAGCGAAAGGTTTGGGGTGGCGGGCATCTCGCCTGAAGCCGCTCACACAGAAGACACCGAATCGACGGCGCTCGGTCTTCGTATTTGGTGAGAGCGTTTTCAGGCCCGATCCTCGAGCACGGCGCTTCGGTGCTTCAGCTTCGCTTCACTGCCGCGCGTCTGATCGCCACCTGTCTGTGCTTGACATCGGCAGCATCGGCAGCACCGAGCCGCTGTCGGGATCCGGGTTTCTAGCCTGATCGTCCCACTGATCCGGCTCCGGTTTGGGCGGAATCAACGGTTCCGGTTGCGGACGCACCACCACCGGGAAGCTGTTGCTGAGGTCGATCAGTTTGTCACGCTGGCTTTGCCGCATGAAATCACCGACGATGCGCAGCGCGTTGTGGGCACCCTGGCCCCAGTAATTGCTACGAATCGTGACGCGTTGATCATTGAAGCCGACCCAGGCCCCGGCCACCAGGCCAGGGTTCATCACAATGAACCAGCCATCGGTATTGTTTTGCGTCGTGCCGGTCTTGCCGGCCAGATCGCCGCGCACACCGAATTCGCGTTTCAGCGCAGCGCCTGTGCCATGCGACACCACCCCACGCATCACGTCGACCAGCTGTTCAGCCACCTTCCGATCGATGCTGTATTCCGGTGGCTTTTCATCATCGAAGCGGGCCAGCACCTGGCCTTCGCGGTCGGTAATGTGGGTCAGCATCCGCGGCGCGCGGTATTGACCGAGTGATGCCAGCGTCGAATAGGCGGTGGTCATCTCGAGCAAGCTGACCGGGCTCGTGCCGAGCGCGAGCGACGGCACTGGATCGAGCGGTGCGGCCCGCACGCCCGCCGCCCTGGCGAAACGCACCACTGACCAGGCGCCGACGTCCTGCATGACCTGCGCGGTCACGGTATTCTTCGATTGTTCGAGACCTTCGCGAAGACTCATCGCCGCACCGCTGGGTCCGCCCATGTCGGTGGGCTTCCAGACCTTGCCGTTGCCGAGTGGGATTTCGACCACGTCGTCGAAATATTCGTGTGCGGTCGAGATGCCTTTGGCGATCGCGGCGCCATACACGAACGGCTTGAAGGTCGAGCCTGGTTGCCGTCGGGCCTGCGACACATGGTCGAACTGGTCGTTGCCAAAATCGGGACTGCCGACCCAAGCCCGCACCGATCCGGTGGTTGGATCAAGCGCCACAAAGCCAGATGAAAGCCGGGTTTTTTCGGCGCGCAGGTTCTCGACAAGGGCCGGATCCGCTTGCAACTTCGCCAAAGCCTGTTGCTCGCCGAGACCGGCCTTGCGGGCGGCGGCGAACTCGGCGCTGTCGCGCAGCACCTGTTCGGCAAACTCGGGATTCTTGCGCCAGAAATACGAAAACGCACCGTTGGCCTCGGGCTGCTTCAGACTGGCTGAAGACAGCCGAGGCTGGCTCCATTCGCGGCCCGCCAGACGCTGAAGGTCGGCGACCTGATCGCTGACGGCTTGCTGTGCCAGACGTTGCAGCCGGCTGTCGAGCGTGGTGTGGATCACCAGACCGTCTCGGTCGAGATCAAGGTCCTGGATATCGGCCCAATCCACGATCTGATCGCGGATGTGCTCGACGAAGTGACGCGCCTGGCCGATCTCCGAATCCTCAGGGCGCTTGAAATCGAGTCCCAGAGGCCGCGCTTTCAAGTTGGCGAACTCGCCGTCGTCGATCACGCCACGCTTGTTCATCTGCGCCAGCACCACATTGCGCCGCTCGAGCGCACGCTCCGGGTAACGCACCGGGTTGTAGCGAAAACTACCCTTCAGCATGCCAACCAGGGTGGCCGCCTGGGCTGCGTCGAGTTGGGCGGCCGACGTACCGAAATACGTCTGCGCCGCCATCTCGAATCCGCGCACGTTGTACAAGAACGGCGCGGTGTTCAGGTAGGCCTCGAGAATTTCCTGCTTGTTGCTGTGCCGCTCCAGGCGGACCGCGGTAATGGCTTCACGCAACTTGCGATTCAGATTGCGGCGGCTGCCGATCTGCTGTGGAAACAGATTGCGCGCCAGTTGCTGGGTCAGCGTCGACCCCCCTTGCAGATCGCCTTGCAGAGTCTGCCAGGCCGAGCCGACGATGCGCCGCAGGTCTAGCCCGTGGTGCTCGTAGAAGCGATGATCTTCAGTGGCAATCAGCGCCTCGATTGCCACTGGTGCGATCTCGTTCAGCATCACCGGTGCCTGGTAGTCGGTGGAGAACCGCCCGATCACCTCACCATCCGCCGACAGAATCACGCTGGGCCGCGCGGTGCTCGCCGCTCGCAGTGCTTGAACACCCGGTGTCGTGAAGATCAGGACTGTCAGATAGGTGATGAAGCCGGCGATGAGGACGGTGCCAGCCGCGAGCAACAAAATCAGCCCGCGCCGATTCTTCCTGTACACCGGTCGCACCGGGCGATCATCGGGATCGACTCCCGGAATCGTCATCCCATCCCCACCGCTGATCCGGCGAAGGCCTTGCACGGAGCAGAAGATATACAGCTTGACATCAACATCACGATACGAATTTGGGTTATGGCGACGCTGAACAAGCCCCTCGCGACGCGCGCATCCTCGACTCGGGCACACTCGCAGGGACTTGTTCAGCGTCGCCGTAGAAGAACTCCTACGGTCAATAGCGTAACCGCTTCGTCCACTACCAGGTTACAGACTGCATCACCGCCTGATGTAGGCTGGTAGGCCAGCACCTTCACTGCACTGGCAGCCGCCCGAGCTTGGCCGCATACAACGCCGCCTCGCCGCGGCTGGTGCTCAACTCGCGGGCAAACTGCAGATGTTTGCGCGCCTCTCTCACCTGGCCGAGCGCAAGGTAGGCACGGGCGAGACCGAAATGGGCATCCGGTTGCTCCGGCGAACGTGCCAGCTCCTGGGTAAACAGGGTCAGCGCCTGTCCGAAACGCCCCTCGCGAAGCGCCGCCTGGCCAAGGTGAAAGTCGCGATACGGCGGCACCGGCTCGAGCTTCTGCAATCGCTGCGCCAATGGCCGGCGTTCGGCCTCGCGTCCCTGCTGCTCCAATAACTGGACCAGATTGCCGAGCAGCCGAGTATTGTCCGGCTCGCGCTGCAGTGCGAGACGCAGCACGCGTTCCGCCGCCTGATCCTGGCCGCGGCGCATGTACACCACGGCCAGCGTGTTGTAGCCGGCAACCTCGGCCGGCGCCTGGACGATCGCCTCGCGGGCGAACCAGTAGGCATCGTCAATCCGCTCATCGGCCAGATTTTCGGCGGCCCGGTTGTTCATGTACATGCCAACAATCGTTGCCTCGGTGATCGGCTCGCTGCGCTGGCGCTCGAGTTCAGCCGGCGGCAGGAAGTCGATGGTCAGCCGGTTGTTGATGTCATAGATCAGGCGCTCGCCGAGCCGACGCCTGCTCAGCGACAAGTTGACATGACCGGCAGCCATCATCAACTTGCCGGAAAGCCGCCATTGCTCGTCGATCGAGACCCGGTTGAAGGTGGTCTCCAGACCCAGGGCGCGCGCAAAAGCCGCTGTCATGATGACCAGCGACAGGCAATTGCCCGAGCGCGCCGCATAGGCCTCCTTGGCATCGCGCGTGTAGGTTGCGTCGTATTCGAGGCGCAGGTGATCCCCGCTGTAAAGCGCGTCTATCAGACCCTGCCGGATGCCACGCCGCGTCACCACCGGCGCCATGTCTTCGTCGAGGTAGCGTTGCATGTCAGCGCTCAACTCGAACACTTTGGTCGGATCGGGGCGTTGCTCGGGAGCCCGGAACTGCCTGTCGAGAAACAGGCTCGCCGTTCCCCCCTGTATGGGCGAGACGGCCGGTGACGACGCACACGCTGCCAACACCGACACAGCCGCCGTCAGCAACAGCCAGCCATAGCTTGCGACAAAGGCGCGAGTAGTCAGGCGCAGGTTCATCGGGAGAGCGGAGCGAATCGGATCGAGGAGCATCCGGATCGTCGCATGGCCCAAGCGCAGGCGTCAATCAGACAGACCCGCATCGGTAGCGCCAACTGCTCGCATCAAGGCGGTAATGGCCGACGCCATTTTCACGGCGGCGCCGCGATGTTCGGCCGCGAACGCAAGTGCTCGATCGGCTTGCAATTGCCGCTCTGAGTCGCGCTCCAGCAATCCCAGAGCTGCCGCGACCGCGGCCGGCAGGTCGGCGACCCTGGTTGCAGCGCCAGCGGCAATCGCCAGCTCGGCGGCCTGGGCGAAATTGAAGCTGCTCGGCCCGATCAACAGCGGGCATCCGCAAGCCGCCGCCTCGATCAGGTTTTGGCCGCCCAGCGGCGCAAAACTGCCCCCCAGCAGCGCCACATCGGCAAGCGCGTAATACAACGGCAATTCGCCCATCGAATCGCCAAGCCAGACGTCCGCATCGGCGGCGTCCGGTGGAGGGAGTCGGCCAGCCGGCCAGGCGCTGCGCCTGGCCAGCTTCAGACCAGCTGCCTGACACAGCGCTGCGACCTTGTCGAAGCGCTGCGGGTGCCGCGGCACGAGCAGCAACAGCGGGAAAGCTGCACTTGACCTGGCGGCTTGTTCGCGAGCCGCCTGCCACGCTGCGAGCAGCGGCGGCTCCTCGCCTTCGCGGGTGCTGGCGGCCATGACCATCGGACGGCCGAGTCCGCGTCGCCAGGCTCGCCCCGACTCGAGCAGCGCCGGGTCCGGCGTCATGTCGAATTTGAGGTTGCCGCAGACGACCACGTTTGCGGCGCCAGCATCCTGCAACCGCCGCGCGTCGCTGGCGGTTTGCGCCAGCACACCATTGAAACGATGCATCGCCGGCCGCATCAACGTCGGCCAGATCCTTTGGCCGTTCAGGCTTCTGGCACTCAGCCGCGCATTCGCCAGCACCATTGGCAGGCGCCGCTCGCCGGCGGCGTGCAGCATCGCGGGCCACACCTCGGTTTCCATCAGCAACCCGATGCAGGGCCGGTGCACATCGAGAAATCGGCGTACCGCGCCAGGGCTGTCCCACGGCATCCAGACCTGCAGATCGCCGTCGCGCAACAGTGCGCGTCCGGCAGCGCGCCCGGTGGCCGTACCATGGGTCAGCAACAGGCGCAGGCCGGGTCGCTGCTCACGCATGGTCTGCAGCAACGCCGCGGCGGCTCGGGTTTCGCCGAGCGATACGGCGTGCAGCCACAGTCGACCAGGCTCGACCTGACACGCTGCGTCCGACGCGTAGAAACCGAGGCGTTCGCCGATCGCATGGCGATACAGCGCTTCAGCCCGCCCGCGCCAGACCATCCGCAACAGCACAGCCGGAACCAGCAGCCGCATCAGCCAGCCGTAACTCCACAACGAAAGCTGCCGCCGCACCGGCGCAATCGATTCGCCGGCTTGTTCGCTCATCGGGCGAGCGCGGGATGCACCGCCTGCCAGGCTTTCCAGACCGCTTCGAGGGTCGGGGTCGCCTGCCCGCCGGGTGCTTCGATCGACACCTGATGGGCGTTGCCGTGCGCGGGTTGCGGCCCGGTGCGCCAGGCGGTCGGAAAGTTGTAGATCTGCACATGCGGCAGATCAAGCGCCACGGCGACGTGGCTGAGGCCGCTGTCGACGCCGATGACGCCGCGCGCCTGCGCCATTTGATCGACCAGCTGATCCAGACCCAGCGACGGCCACACCGTGCAGGACGGGCCGATTGCCACGGCGATTCGCTGAGCGCGCGCCTGCTCGACGGCACCTGCGTGAGGCAAGGCGACTCTCCAGCCCGCGTCAGCCAGGCTGCGACCGAGCCCGATCCAATTGGCCTCGGGCCACAATTTGTCGTCACGTGAGGTCCCGTGGACGAGCACCATCAAGGGCTTGTCGCTTGGCTCGGAAGCAACCGATAGGGCCGCATGCAGGCCGAAGCGGGCCGCGCCCTCGACCGCGTATCCGAGGGCGGCCGCCGTCAAAATTCTCGAGCGATCCAGCGCGTGGACGCGGCTCGGCACCGTGATCGCGCGATCCACCAGCCAGCGCGCCGGCGCTTCGTGGCTGGAACCTTCGGTCCGGTTGGCGAGGCCCACGCTGCGGCCACGCGCGAGCCGTGCCACCAGCGCCGATTTGGTCAGCCCTTGCAGATCGATCACCAGGTCATAAGGTTCGCGCTGCAGCCGTTGCCGGAATTGCCGGAACTCGGCACGTACCGCACCCGTCCACCAGGCTTTGCGCCAGCGGCGCAGCGGCAACTCGATGCTCTCGCCAATGCCATCGACCCGCTTCAACAACGGCGCGAACGACGGTTCGACGACCCAATCGATGGTGACAGCGTCGAACGCGTTGTGTATGTCGCGAACGACCGGAAGCGAATGGACCACATCGCCGAGCGATGATAGCTTGACGATCAGGACCCGCATCGGCCTGGGTCAATGCGCCGCGGCAGCGATCTGGGCATCGGGCTTGACGGCGAGCAGCGCCTGCATGAACGCGGCCTGGATTCTTTGCAACGCTTTCGCGCTGTGCCCTTCGAAACGCATCACCAACACCGGCGTGGTGTTCGACGAGCGAATCAAGCCGAAGCCATCCTTGAAGTCGGCGCGCAAGCCATCGATCGTGATGATCTGCTCAGCAGCAGGAAAACGCGCCGTCTCGAGTAGCCGAGCGACCACCTGCGGCGCTTCGCCTTCGGCGCACGGCACGTTCAAGTCCGGCGTGCTGAAGCTGGTCGGCAGCGCATTCAGAAGCCCGCTCGGATCCTTGCTGCGCGACACGATTTCCAGCAGGCGTGCTGCGGTGTAGGTCGCATCGTCGAAGCCATACCAGCGCTCCCGGAAAAAGATGTGGCCACTCATTTCACCGGCCAGCGGCGACTTGATCTGCTTCAGCTTGGCCTTGATCAACGAGTGCCCGGTCTTCCACATCAGCGGTTTGCCACCCGCCTTGCGGATCGCCGGCGCGAGCCGTTGCGTGCACTTGACGTCGTAGATGATCGGTGCACCGGGGTTGCGCTTGAGTACATCGGTGGCGAACAAAATCAGCTGCCGATCGGGATAGATGATGTTGCCATCGCGGGTGACGACGCCAAGCCGATCGCCGTCGCCGTCGAAGGCCAGGCCGAGATCGGCGCCTCTGCGCTTGACGATGCGAATCAGTTCGGCCAGGTTTTCGGGCTTGCTCGGATCGGGGTGGTGGTTCGGAAAATCGCCATCGACCTCGGAATACAGCTCGATCACCTCACAGCCGAGCGCCCGCAGGGTTCCGGGTGCGGAAGCACCGGGAATGCCATTGCCCGAATCGACGACGATCTTCAACGGCCGCTTCAGCTTGCAGTCGCCGACGATGCGTTGACGGTATTCGTCACCGATTTCCATCGCGCCGATCCGCCCGCTGCCGCTGGTGTAGTTTTCGGCCTCCATGCGCTGCCGCAGATTCTGGATGTCATCGCCGTAGATCGCGCGGCCGGCCAGCACCATCTTGAAGCCGTTGTAGTCCTTGGGATTGTGGCTGCCGGTGATCTGGATGCCACTGCGGCAACCGCGCCGGCCACGCGTTGCGGCAACGTAGTACAGCATCGGGGTGGTCACGGCACCGAGATCGACGACGTCCAGCCCGGTGGATGCCAGGCCACGCATCAGCGCCGCAATCAGCGAGGGGCCGGACAGGCGGCCATCGCGGCCGACCGCGACCGCTTTTTCGCCGGCGGCGACCGCCTCGCTGCCAAAGGCGCGCCCGAGATGTTCGGCAAAACGTTCGTCGATGTCCTTGCCAACGATGCCGCGGATGTCATAAGCCTTGAAACTGGACGCTGAAACCTGCATGGGAGAACCGTCGATTGATGTGCGGCGCATTGTAAGTAGCGCCTCCTTGCTACCTGGTTTCCGGCGCCGAGCCCGCCGAATGAGCGATGAAACCAGATGTCCGAAAACGGCGAGTGTCAGGGTGTCGGCTGGCTATGATCGACGCCATGGAATCCCGAAACAGTCGATTGGTAGAGGCAGACAGCGCCGCGCAGATCGCGTCCGCCGCCTCGCTGCGCAGCGCCGATGCCTGGTACCAGGCCCTCGTTGCCCGTGACGCCCGTTTCGATGGCAACCTGTTTGTGGGTGTCAGCTCGACCGGCATCTATTGCCGGCCGATTTGTCGGGTGCGCACGCCGAAACGGCAGAACTGCCGCTTCTTTGCATCAGCCGCGCAGGCCGAGGCGGCCGCCTACCGGCCGTGCCTGAAATGTCGGCCGGAGCTCGCACCGGGTGATGGTGACGCCTGGACGGTGATGGATGCCTCGCGCACCCTGGCGCGCCAGGCCGCGCTGCTGCTCGACAGCTGGACCGCCGCCGGCGATAACGCCGGCATCGCCGCCCTGGCGCTGCGCCTGGGCGTCAGCGACCGCCATTTGCGGCGAATCTTCATCACCGAACACGGCGTGACGCCGCTGCAATACCTGCAAACACGGCGCCTGCTGCTGGCCAAGCAGTTGCTGACCGAGACGGCCTTGCCCATCACCCAGGTTGCACTGGCCAGCGGATTCCGCAGCCTGCGCCGGTTCAATGCCGTATTCGTAGAACGCTACCGCCTGAACCCGGGCCGCTTGCGGGTCGAGAGTGCAACCGAACAATCGGCCCCTGCAGCAGAAATCAACGTGCAACTGGTCTACCGCCCGCCATTCGACAAGGCCCGGTTGCTTGGATTTTTTGCGCAACGTGCGATCCCAGGCATCGAAACAGTCGATTCGAGCTGCGTGTGCCGCAGCCTGCGAGCGGGAGCGCTGTCGGCCGTCCACGGCAGCCCGGCGGGCTGGGTGCAAGCCCGTTTCGACGCAACACGACCGCTCGTGCGTCTTCAGTTTTCGACTTCGCTGCTGACACACAGCGGTTTGCTGCTCGCCGCGGTACGGCGATGGCTAGACCTCGATGCGCAGCCATCGGTGATCGACGAGGCGCTGCGCGAATTGCCGGGCGAGCCGGGCCTGCGCCTACCGGGCAGCCTCGACGGCTTCGAACTGGCGGTTCGTGCCATCCTCGGGCAGCAGGTCACGGTGGCCGGCGCACGCACCCTCGCCTGCCGGCTGGTCGAACGCCACGGGCACGAAATCGAAACTCCCTGGTCGGCAATCAACCGTTGTTTTCCCGATCCGGGCACGCTAGCCAACGCGCCCGTCGAATCGATCGCCAGTCTGGGCATCATCCGCAGCAGGGCGCAGGCGATCATCGCGATCGCCGGGACATGGTCATCGCTTGGCGAGGCGATGGCTCCCGGCTCATCGCCGCAACACCTGATCGAGGCCCTGTGTGCATTGCCCGGCATCGGGCCGTGGACGGCGCATTACATCGCGATGCGGGTGCTCGCCTGGCCCGACTCGTTTCCGCCGGGCGATGTCGCGGTACTGAAAGCGATCGACGCGCTGCACGCTGGCTTGCCCACGGACGTGGCGGCGATCGATGCGCCGGCAGTTG
>JBBRID010000050.1:0-13851 GCA_038221635.1 Burkholderiales bacterium | reverse complement strand
CCGGTGCGGATCGGGGCTGTATTCGACTGAGCGCGGACTGCCGGGCGCCGCAGCGCAAAAACAGACTCGCTTGAACTTGCCGGCGGCGGCCGCATCTGATCCGAGCGAGGATGCCGTTGGCGCCCGTTGCGTTTGCGGTTTCTTCGAAAAGGGTTCTTACGATGTTCAATCTGTTCAAGACCGCGGTGCTGATGGCCGCGATCACCGCCTTGTTCATGGCAATCGGCGCCACGATTGGCGGTCGCAGCGGCATGATGATCGCGCTGGCGGTGGCCGTCGGCATGAATTTCTTCAGCTACTGGTTCTCGGACAAGATGGTGCTGAAGATGTACAACGCCCAGCAGGTGGACGAAAGCTCGGCGCCGCAGTTCTATCGGATGGTTGCCGAATTGGCCGAACGGGCTCAACTCCCGATGCCCAAGGTCTACCTGATCAACGAAGACGCGCCGAATGCCTTTGCAACCGGCCGCAATCCCGAAAACGCCGCCGTCGCCGCCACCACCGGCATCCTGCGGGTGCTCAGCGAGCGTGAGCTGCGTGGGGTAATGGCGCACGAACTAGCGCACGTGCGCCACCGCGACATCCTGATCAGCACCATCAGTGCCACGATGGCCGGTGCAATCTCGATGCTGGCCAATTTTGCGATGTTCTTCGGCGGGCGCGACAGCCAGGGCCGTGCGCACAATCCGATCGTCGGACTGCTGGTGATGCTGCTGGCGCCACTGGCCGCCAGCCTGATTCAGATGGCAATCAGCCGGGCCCGGGAATTCGAAGCCGACCGGGGAGGCGCCGAGATTTCGGGCGATCCACAGGCGCTCGCCAGCGCGCTGGAAAAGATCCAGCGTTATGCCAAGGGCATTCCGCTGGAGGCCACCGAGCGGCATCCGGAAACTGCGCAGATGATGATCATGAACCCTTTGTCCGGTGGGGGGCTGCGCGGTTTGTTCTCGACCCATCCGCCGACCGAGGAGCGGGTTGCCCGATTGATGGCGATGCGCTGAGGGCTCAAGTGCGGGACGGGGCAGCCGATAAAACGCTGGTCATGTCTCGTCGAACCCGATCTCCGTTGTCGCGTGCCGCCTGGCTTTTGTGCTGTGGCGCCCTCTTTGCGCTGGCGGGCTGCGAGCAACTCGGCATCGAAACGCCCGAGTCGATCGCTGCTGCCCGCGAGTCCGATGGCCGCGCCGTCGGTGGCGCCTGCCGTCACGCCGGCCGCGCCATCGAAGACTGCTACACGCTCAACAAGAAGGTCGATCGTGCAGCGGTATTTGCGGGCTGGCGCGACATGAACGACTACATGCGCGAGAACAAGATCGATGTCGTCGCGCCGATCTTGACCGCCCAGCAGGCGAATGCCGGTGCCGAAGAGGAGGCCGACACGGGCGAAAGCGCAGCGCCGCGCCCGGGCGGCAAGAAGGTGGCGAACGCTGGCAAACATTGATTCCGGACTCGGCGCGGGAGACCTCGTCGGTCCAGCGCCTTCGGCCATTGCCAGACCCTTCTCCATGCAGCAGCGTATCCGGGTCGAGCCTGAGAGAATCCAGGGATGGATTCGATTCGCACGTGCCTGCGCCACCCTCAGTACCGCGCCGGCCTGCTTGACATGAGCTCGGTCAGCCTGGGCATCGCCGCCTGGGGCCTGGTCACAGGCGTCGCGATGGTCAAGGGCGGGCTGTCGGTGCCGTTGGCGCTGTTGATGAGTTTCACCGTGTTTGCCGGCAGCGCGCAGCTTGCCGTTCTGCCGCTCATTTCGTCGGGCGCGCCGCTGTGGGTGATCTGGGCAACCGCGCTGTGTGTCAACTTGCGTTTCGTGATCTTCAGTGCCCAGTGGCGGCCATTTCTGATGCGCTTTCCGCTGCGTGAGCGGATGGCCATGATGTATTTTTCGGCCGACCTGAGTTATGTGATGTTCATGAAGCGCTTCGAGGAGCCTCGCGACGACGAAGGTCAGATCGAATACCTGCTCGGCGGCAGCTCGATCAACTGGGCGTCGTGGCAAATCGCCTCGGTGCTGGGTATCGTGATGGCCGACGTGATTCCGACTCAATGGGGCCTCGGGTTTGCAGGCGTGCTGGCCCTGCTGGGGCTGACCTGGTCGCTGCTGACCGATCGCGCCACGACCACGGCGGCCCTGGTTGCCGGCGCCGCGGCGGTGGCGGCCTTTGCCTTGCCGTTCAAGCTGAACATCGTCGTTGCAATCGCTGCGGCGGTGTGCGTGGGTCTGATGATCGATGGTGGAGGAGATGCCGGCCGACGCGTGCGCTCATTGCTCGCGCGTGCTGGGCGCCGAGACGCGAGGCCTGCCACATGAATGGCGTCGAAGCCACCATTGCCATCGTCGGGCTGGCGCTGATCACGCTCGTCACGCGTTCGTTTTTTCTGATTTCCGACCGCGAGCTGGTTTTGCCGGATTGGGTCAAGCGCGGGCTGCGTTACGCGCCGCTGGCGGCGCTGACCGCCGTCCTGGTGCCGGAAATCGTGATGTCGCAGGGCCGATTCATCGACACTTGGCAGGACGCGCGGCTGTTTGCAGTGCTGGCTGCCAGCGCCTGGTTTTTCTGGCGTCGTGACATCCTCGGCACGATCCTGGCCGGCATGGCAGTCCTGCTGCCTTTGAAGTTGCTGCTCGGCTGGTAGCAGAATGCATGGATCGTTTGGCCGCTGCGCCGGTCAGATCCCGCTGATTCAACTACTGCCGCTTGCATGAACATCCTTCGCTTCCAGGACCTCGTCTGCGCCGGCCGCGTGGCCGGTCGCCGTGTTTTCATCCGCGCAGACCTCAACGTGCCGCTGGCCGACGACGGGTCGATCACCGAAGACACGCGCATTCGCGCATCCCTGCCCTGCATCGAGCAGGCGCTGTCGGCCGGCGCCGCGGTGATGGTGACCTCGCACCTCGGCAGGCCGACCGAAGGCCAGTTCAAGCCCGAAGACTCACTGGCACCGGTGGCGCGCCGCCTCGGTGAATTGCTCGGCCGTGATGTGCCCTTGCTTGCAGACTGGGTCGACGGGGTTGACGTCGCACCGGGCCAAATTGTGCTGCTCGAAAACTGTCGATTGAACAAGGGCGAGAAGAAGAACGACGAGACGCTGGCGCGCAAGATGGCCGCGCTGTGCGACATCTTCGTCCACGATGCCTTCGGGACCGCTCACCGAGCCGAGGCCAGCACCTACGGCATTGCCGAATATGCTCCGATCGCCTGCGCCGGCCCGCTGCTGTCCGCCGAAATCGACGCTATCGGGAAGGCCCTTGCAGCGCCGGCCCGGCCCTTGCTGGCCATAGTCGCCGGCAGCAAGGTCAGCAGCAAGCTGACCATCTTGAAGGCGCTGGCCGACAAGGTCGACCAGCTGATCGTCGGCGGCGGAATCGCCAATACCTTCTTGCTGGCGGCCGGATTGCCGATCGGCAAATCGCTCGCGGAAGCCGATCTCGTCGATCAGGCAAGCGCGGTGATCGCAGCGATGCGCGCGCGCGGCGCCGACGTGCCGATTCCACTCGACGTGGTCACTGCGAAAACTTTTGCTGCCGACGCTGCCGCCACCGTCAAGGCATCGACCGATGTCGCTGCAGACGATCTGATTCTCGACATCGGGCCGAAAACTGCCGCCGCGCTTGCCGAGCAATTGAAGGCCGCTGGCACGATCGTCTGGAACGGGCCGGTCGGCGTTTTCGAGTTCGATGCCTTTTCCCATGGCACCGAGACGATTGCACGGGCGATCGCTCAAAGTCCGGCCTTCAGCATTGCCGGCGGCGGCGACACCCTGGCGGCCATCGCCAAATACGGCATCGGGAAGGACATCGGCTACATCTCGACTGGCGGAGGCGCATTTCTCGAGGTGCTGGAAGGCAAGACCTTGCCCGCTTTCGAAGTCTTGCAGCGGCGCGCGGCAACCGCGCAGTGAGGGGCGACGTGCTGTCGCCTGCGCAACCGCGCAGATAATGCGCCAGAAAAAGTCGCAGGCGGCAAAAGATCGTCCTGCATCGGACACAAATCGGAGACCGACATGGCACGCGCCACCAAGATCGTTGCAACCCTGGGTCCGGCATCGAGCGACCCGGCCATCCTCCAGCGAATGATCGTGGCGGGCGTCGACGTGGTCCGGCTCAATTTTTCACACGGCACCGCGCAAGACCACATCGATCGTGCCACCGTGGTTCGCGAGGTTGCGCGTGCGGCCGGCAGGACGGTGGCGATCATGGCCGACCTGCAGGGTCCGAAGATCCGGGTCGGCAAGTTCGAGGGGGGCAAGACCGAGCTGTCGGTTGGTCAGACCTTCATTCTTGATGCCGCCAGTACGGCGCTCGGCAGCAACGAGCGCGTCGGCCTCGACTACAAGGAGTTGCCTCGTGATGTTCGCGCCGGCGACATCCTGCTGCTGAACGACGGGTTGCTCAAGCTGATCGTCGATTCGGTACGCGGCGAAGAAGTGCGCACCACGGTCGTGGCCGGCGGCACCTTGTCGAACAACAAGGGCATCAACAAGGCAGGTGGCGGCTTGACGGCACCGGCGCTGACCGCCAAAGACATGGAGGACATCAAGACCGCGATGGCCTTCCAGTGCGAATACCTGGCGGTCAGTTTCCCCAAAAGCGCGACCGACATGGAAATGGCGCGCCAGCTTGCCAACGTCGCCGGCCAGCAGTGGCGGCATCGTCCGGCACTGATCGCGAAGATCGAGCGCATCGAGGCGATTCCCGAACTTGAGAATATCCTGCGGGCCAGCGACGGCATCATGGTGGCGCGTGGCGACCTGGCGATCGAGGTCGGCAATGCCGCGGTGCCCGCGCTGCAGAAGCGCATGATCAAGCTGGCGCGCGAGCTCGATCGCGTCGTCATCACGGCGACGCAGATGATGGAGAGCATGATTCTGAATCCGGTGCCCACGCGCGCCGAGGTCAGCGATGTGGCGAACGCGGTGCTCGACGGCACTGACGCCGTGATGCTCAGCGCCGAAACCGCCGCCGGCAAATACCCGGTCGAAACCATCGAGCAGATGGCCGCGATTGCGCTGGAAGCGGAAACCGCCGAGGACAGCAGCATCGATACCGATTTCGCGAACAAGAAGTTCGGGCGCATCGACCAGTCGATCGCGATGGGTGCGCTGTTCACCGCCCACCACCTGGGTTGCAAGGCGATTGTTGCGCTGACCGAATCGGGCTCAACCGCGCTGTGGATGAGCCGGCACAACATCAAGGTGCCGATTTATGGGCTGACGTCGCAAGTTTTGTCGGAGCGCAAGATGGCGCTGTACCGCAACGTGCGTCCATTGTTGATGCCCAGCCACAGCGACCGCGACGACGCCCTGGCCAATGCCGAGGCCTTGATGGTCGAGCGTGGCGTGCTGCGCTCGGGCGACACCTATGCCATCACCTGTGGCGAGCCGATGGGGCACCCGGGTGGCACCAACATGCTGAAGGTTTGCCGCGTTGCCTGATGAATGAAGGTCTGACACTGGCTACAGTGCGAGCCGCTGCGCAGCGGCTGCGCGGTGAGGTGATCGAAACGCCGTGCCTGGCTTCACGCACGCTGTCGGAACTGATCGGCTGCCAGGTCTTTCTCAAGTTCGAGAATCACCAGTTCACCGCGTCGTTCAAGGAACGCGGCGCGCTGAACCGGATGGCCCAGTTGCTGCCGGCCGAACGCGCAGCCGGCGTGCTGGCCGTCTCGGCGGGAAATCATGCGCAGGGCGTCGCGTATCACGCGCAACGCATGGGCCTTCCGGCCACCATCGTGATGCCGCGTTTTGCGCCGGCAGTCAAGGTCGACAATACGCGCCGTTTTGGCGCAAACGTCGTCCTTGTGGGTGACACCTTCGACGACGCCCGCTCACATGGCTTGGCGCTTGCCACTGAGCGCAAGCTGACACTGATCCACCCCTACGACGACCTCGAGGTGGCGGCGGGACAAGGGACCATCGCGCTGGAGATGCTGGCGCAGCAACCGCAGATCGACACCTTGGTTATCGCCATCGGCGGCGGCGGCTTGATTTCGGGCATGGCCACGGCGGCACGGACCATCAACCCCGAGCTGGAGGTATACGGGGTCCAGACCGAACGCTTTCCGGCGGTCTGGAATGCTGTGCACGGCGACGATCTGGCCTGCGGGCAGACCACGATCGCCGACGGCATTGCGGTCAAATCACCGGGCTTGCTGACATTGCCGCTGATCAAGGAACTGGTGAAGGACGTTCTCTTGGTGGGTGAAGGCGACATCGAGCAGGCGATTCTGCTGCTGCTGGAAATCGAAAAGACGGTGGTCGAGGGCGCTGGCGGTGTTGGCCTGGCCGCGCTGCTCAAATATCGTAAACGCTTTGCCGGCCGTAAGGTCGGGCTGGTCTTGTGCGGCGGCAACATCGAGCCGCTCTTGCTGGCCGAGATCATCGAACGCGGCATGGTGAAGTCGGGTCGGCTGGCGCGCCTTCGGGTCGACGTGCGCGATGTGCCTGGCGCGCTGGCCGACATGGCGAGATTGCTCGGCGAGCTCGGTGCCAACATCGATGAACTGTCGCACCAACGCGCGTTTTCATCGCTGTCTGT
Source organism: Burkholderiales bacterium (assembly GCA_038221635.1). GTDB lineage: Bacteria > Pseudomonadota > Gammaproteobacteria > Burkholderiales > Burkholderiaceae_C > Ideonella_A. Next base: position 7,313 of record JBBRID010000050.1, on the reverse strand, counting down.
CGAGCGGGTGCAGGTCGACGTGGTCGTGCAGACGCGCGGTGTCGCCCACATCGAGGAAATCATGGCGACCTTGTGCGAACGCGGCTACAGGGCGGAACGCATCGCCTGACTTGGGTCGCCGCGATTCGGCCCGGTTGATGGGAGGGCAAACCCTCCCAGGCGCCATCCGGGAACACCCCGGTCGTTAGAATCGAGGGCTTCCCGTCGCTTTCCGAAGGACCGATTCTTCCGCTGACGGGCCCCGATTCTTGCAACTCCCGGAGAGCGTGCCATGCCACTCGTTTCGATGCGCCAATTGCTCGACCACGCCGCTGAAAATGGCTATGGTCTGCCTGCCTTCAACGTCAACAACCTCGAACAGGTGCAAGCCGTGATGTCGGCTGCACACGAAGTCGGCTCGCCCGTTATCTTGCAGGCCAGTGCGGGCGCACGCAAATACGCGGGCGAACCTTTCATCAAGCACCTGATTCAGGCGGCGATCGAAAGCTACCCGAATATTCCGCTGGTGATGCACCAGGATCACGGCCAGAGCCCAGAAGTGTGTCGGGGCGCGATCGACCTTGGCTTCAGCTCGGTGATGATGGACGGATCGCTGCAGGCCGACGGCAAGACGATTGCCAGCTACGACTACAACGTCGATGTGACTCGCAAGGTGGTCGACATGGCGCATGCCCAGGGCATCACGGTCGAAGGCGAATTGGGTTGCCTGGGATCGCTCGAGACCATGAAGGGCGACAAGGAAGACGGCCACGGCACCGATTCGACAATGACGATGGCGCAGTTGCTGACCGACCCCGAAGAGGCAGCCGATTTCGTCCATCGCACGCAACTCGACGCGTTGGCGATCGCCATCGGCACCAGCCACGGCGCCTACAAATTCACTCGCAAACCCACTGGCGACATTCTGGCCATCGGCCGGATCAAGGAAATCCACGCGCGCATCCCGAATACCCATCTGGTGATGCACGGCAGTTCCAGCGTGCCACAGGATCTGCTGGCGACGATCCGCGAGTTCGGCGGCGACCTTCGCGAGACCTATGGGGTTCCGGTCAGCGAGATCCAGGAGGCCATCAAGCACGGTGTGCGCAAGATCAACATCGATACCGATGTCCGCCTCGCAATGACGGCGGCGATCCGCAAATACATGGCGCAAAACCCCGACAAGTTCGACCCGCGCGACTATTTGAAGCCTGCCCGCGAGGCGGCGAAGATGATCTGCAAGCAGCGTTATCTCGAATTCGGCTGTGAAGGTCAGGCATCGAAGATCAAGGCGGTCGACTTGTCGGCGATGGCCGCTCGGTATGCCAAAGGCGAGCTTCAGCAGCGCGTCGCCAACTGATTTCGATGAAGGCTGAAAGCTGGTTGCTGCGTTAACCGGCACACCTTGTTTAAGGGATTGTGATCGGCAGCAGCCTGCCTAGAATGGCCACCATTCGACGCATTTCCAGATGACTACCGCCTTGCTCAGCACATCGATCACCTCTCTGCCGCTGCTGGGACGCGGCAAGGTTCGCGACAACTATGCGGTCGGCGACGACCGCATCCTGATGGTTGCGAGTGATCGCCTGTCGGCCTTCGACGTGATTCTCGATCAGCCGATACCCGGCAAGGGCGAGTTGCTGACGAAGATGGCGCTGTGGTGGTTCGAGCGTCTTCACGATGTCGTACCGAATCATTTGACCGGCGACGATCCCGAGACGGTCGTTGCGCCCCACGAACGGGCCCAGGTGCGTGGTCGCTCGATGCTCGTCAAGCGATTGAAGCCATTGCCGGTGGAAGCGGTTGTTCGCGGTTATCTGGCCGGAAGCGGCTGGGCCGAATACCAGGCTTCGCAGTCGGTCTGCGGCGTGGCGCTGCCGGCCGGGCTCGGCAATGCCGCCCGCCTGCCGGAACCGATCTTCACCCCCGCGACAAAGGCCGAGGCGGGTGATCACGACGAGAACATTTCGTTCGAACACATGGCCGATTTGATCGGCACGGAGATGGCGCAACGGGTCAGGACGGTTGCCATCGAGCTTTACCGCAGGGCAGCAGCCATTGCGCTCGACAAGGGAATCATCATTGCCGATACCAAGTTCGAGTTCGGCCTCGATGGCGACGGTGAACTGACCTTGATGGATGAGATCCTGACCCCCGATTCTTCGCGATTCTGGCCGGTCGGCGCTTATGAGACAGCGCTGGCCGAAGGCCGCAATCCGCCCAGTCTGGACAAGCAATCGGTTCGCGATTGGCTTGAGCAAGCACGCATCGACGGTCAGGTCTGGAACAAGAAGCCTCCGGCACCGACGATGCCATCCGAAGTGGTTGACGCGACGGCTGACAGCTATCGCGAGGCCTTGCAACGCTTGACCAACTGAATACAGATGATCCTGCAGTGACAGGTTCCGGGGCGCAGTGGAGGGGGGATCCAAGTGACTCAGCAGAACATTGCCGGCTCGCGCCTGTTGTCCAGGCTCGATTCGGATATCCGCAAGACCCACGATCCGGTCGACAACGCCTGTCTGCGCGCCGAACGCGCGGCACAACTGGCCCGGCTCGGGCAGTTCGACAAGGCGCACCAGGAGATGGCGGCCTTGCATGCCAACTTCGACCGCCGGCCGACTGCATCGGTCAGCGCCTGGATCTGCCTTGCAGAAGGCTGCATTGCCTATTTCAGCAGCCTGAGCAGCACGGCCCGCGACAAGATGCAGCGTGCACATGCCATCAGTGCTGCGGCGAATCTGATCCGCATTCGGGCGATCAGTGCCGCCTGGCTGGCGCACATGGACTTTGCGCATTTCGATCTGGAGGCGACATCGCGCCATGCGCGTGAAGCGCTCGAACTGGCGGACCCGTCGAACCTCGCGGCGATCTCGCGAGCCAGTCTGGTCGTCGGCGTGGCCTACCACTTTGCAAACCGGCTCGATCTTGCGCAACCCTGGTTCGTCCGTGCCCGCGAGTGCGCCAGTGCCGAAGGCGATGAAGCCACGTTGAGTGCGTTGATCTACAACATTGCCGCCTATCGGGGCAATCACGCGCTGCAGAATTCGCTGTTCGGCGGTGAGGCTTCGGAACACGCCCGCCACGCGCTCGCCGGTGCCGACTCGACCGACAACCTCGGCCAATGGGTCGGCATCACGTCACTCGACTCGCTGGTGCCGATGCTGCGGGCGGTGATCCACTCGGTGCAGGGCGAATTCGACAAGGCGCTGGTCTTGTACCAGGCCCACTGGCTCGATGCGAAACGCCAAGGGCTGGGACGCCTGTCTGCCAATTTTCTGGCTGACATGGCGTGGTGCCGCTGGAATCAGGGCGACCCGGATGGCGCGATGCGCGACGCAGCATCTGCCAGCGGCAACATCGATCCATCAATGCACGCCGACGATCGGGCGGTGGCCCATGGGCGGCTGGCTCAGGTCTACCGCGCTGTCGGCGAGATCGACAACGCGCTTCACCATGAAGGCAAGGCGCGTGAATGCTGGAATTCGCACAAGCGCCTGCAGGCGCGCACCATCGAACTGCTGGCAGACCTGCCGCAGCCGATAACGGCCTGCGCGGCGCCGCTCAGAACAGCGACATGCTGAGCTTGCGCCGGTAGCTGTCGATCACCGGATCGCTCGGCGCCGTCGTCATCCGGCCGGCCAGTTCGAGCGCCCCCTTGGCCGCTGCTGCCTCAGGCTTGGCAGGTGACGCGGGTTTGGCCATCACTTCCAGGATCGCGACGAATGTCCGGCGGGCGAGCTCTTCGTTCCAGGTCTTGTCGCGCATGATGATCTCGAGCAACTCATCCATCGCGGCGGTGAATTGCCGAGCGGCAAAGTAGCGCTGCGCGAGTTCGTGCCGGGCTGCGAAATCACGCCTGTCGGCCTTGATGGCGTCCGCCAGTTGCTGCTCGCTGCGCCCGTCGGCAGCCTTGTCGTGGGCGTCCAGCCATAGCTTGCAGGCGACAAAGCGCGGGTTCGGAATCACCTGATCCTGCACCGGCAGCAGCGCGATGCGGGCTTCTTCGATGCGATCCTCGAGCAGCAAGGCGCGCAGATAGTCGTAACGGGCCGCATCGTTGGTCGGGCTCAGTTCGACCGCTGCCGCCAATTTCTCGATCGCGGTGCCGGTGTCGCCCTCGGCCAGCAATTCTTCGGCGGCCTGGACGTCCTCTTCGGCCGCCATGTCGTCGGCGCTCGGAACGTGTTTGTCGAGAAACTGCCGGATCTCGCTTTCCGGCAAGGCCCCGACAAAACCGTCGATCGGTTGACCGTCCTTGAACATCACGCAAAATGGGATGCTGCGCACGCCGAACATCTGCGACAACTGGCCGGCGATATCGGGCTGGTCGTCCGAATTGAGCTTGGCCAACCTGAAGCGGCCGGCGTATGCAACCTCCAGCTTCTCGAGCATTGGCCCCAGCGCCTTGCACGGGCCGCACCACGGGGCCCAGATATCGAGCAGGACCGGGATCGAGCTCGAACCTTTGATCAGCTCGGTTTCGAAGTTCTTCAGCGTGATGTCAATCATGGGAGCGATTTTCTTGTTGCGCGCAGTATGCGGTGGGTGTGGGCCTGCCCTGGTGCAGAACAGGTGGTGACGGGCCACCTACAATTCAAGCATGAGTCAAACAACTGGCGGCGTGAGCGATCCTGCCGTATTGGTCGGGGTGTTAATGGGTTCCAGCAGTGACTGGGATACCATGCGTCAGGCAACCGACATTCTCGCCGAGTTCGGAATCGCGCACGAAGCACGCGTCGTCTCTGCCCATCGCATGCCTGATGAGATGTTCGCGTATGCAGAATCCGCGGCTGCCCGCGGCTTGAAAGCGATCATCGCCGGGGCCGGCGGCGCGGCGCACCTGCCGGGCATGCTGGCGGCCAAGACGACGGTGCCGGTGCTCGGCGTGCCGGTGGCCAGCAAGCACCTGCAAGGAGTCGATTCGCTGCATTCGATCGTCCAGATGCCCAAGGGGATTCCGGTTGCCACATTCGCCATCGGCGCGGCCGGCGCAGCCAATGCGGCGCTGTTCGCGGTTGCGATGCTGGCCAATGAATCCATTGAGCTGCGCAGCAAGCTCGAAGATTTCAGAAGCCGGCAGCGCGCCGCGGCGCTGGCCATGACCGATCAGTTGAAATGAGGCCGTCGTTCCTGCCGCCAGGCTCGACGCTGGGTGTGATGGGTGGCGGCCAACTCGGCCGGATGTTCGTCCACGCGGCGCAAAAGATGGGGTATTTCACGGCGGTGCTCGACGAAGACCCGGCAAGCCCTGCTGGTCTCGTGTCGCATCACCACATCACCGCGCCCTATCTCGATCAACAAGGTCTGGCGCAGTTGATCGAGCACAGCGCGGCGATCACGACCGAATTCGAGAACGTGCCGGCCGGCGCATTGCTCACCTTGGCCGCACAGCGGCCGGTCGCCCCATCGGCCGAGGCGGTCGGCGTCTGCCAAGACCGGGCTGCCGAGAAGGCGCATTTCCGCAGCGCCGGCGTACCCACTGCGCCATTCGTTCTGATTGATGATGCGGCGCAGTTGTCGACAGTGGATGAGAATCTGTTGCCGGGCATTCTGAAGACAGCACGCCTTGGCTACGACGGCAAAGGTCAACGCGTCGTCACGTCGCGAGGGGAACTTGAAGGCGCGTGGCACGAACTGGGCGGCGCGCGTTGCGTCCTCGAGAAGCGTCTCGATCTGCGCTGCGAATTGAGCGTGATCGTGGCGCGCAGCCGCGGCGGCGAGGTGGTCGACTTGCCGGTGCAACAAAACCTGCACCGCGATGGCATCCTGGCCGTCACATTTGTACCTGCGCCCGACATTGAAGCGGACCTGCAGCGGCAGGCGGTCCAGTCAGCGCGCCGGCTTGCCGAGTCGCTGAACTATGTCGGCGTGTTGTGTGTCGAGTTCTTCGTCGTTGATGACGGGACTGCCCGCGGCGCCCTGGTGGCCAACGAGATGGCGCCGCGCCCCCACAACTCTGGCCACTACAGCATCGATGCCTGCGACCTCTCGCAGTTCGACCTGCAGGTGCGCACACTGGTCGGCGCACCGTTGGTCGCACCTCGACTGCATTCGCCTGCGGTCATGTTGAACCTGCTGGGTGACCTCTGGTTTGTGGCGGGCGACGCCGAACAGGCGCCGCGCTGGGATGAGGTTCTGGCGCTCCCCGGCGTCCATCTGCACCTGTATGGCAAGACCGCCGCCCGGCGTGGCCGCAAGATGGGCCACCTGACCGTGACTGCGGCCGATGCTGCCGTCGTACGCTCGGTGGCGCTGCAAGCCGCCGCCATTCTCGGCTTGCCGGCGTTCTGATGCACGCTGCCCATCTGATCGAGGACAGCAGCCGGTGGTGTTGAACGGATCCGATGGCGCAGCGATCGAACGTGCCGCGCTCGAACTGGCGGCCGGGCGTCTGGTGGCGTTTCCGACAGAAACCGTTTATGGCCTCGGGGCACGCGCCGATTCGGACGGGGCGGTCGCGCTGATCTTCGAGGCCAAGGGGCGTCCGGCCGATCATCCGGTGATCGTCCACGTGGCCGACGCGACTGCTGCCGCGCAATATGCGGCAAACTGGACGCCGCTGGCCGAACGGCTGACCGCGCGCTTGTGGCCCGGTCCGCTCACCATCATCGTCGAGCGTAAACCAGGCATCGGCGCGGCCGCCGCTGCCGGCCAGGACAGCGTCGGTTTGCGGTGTCCGGCTCATCCGGTCGCGCAAGCGCTGATTCGGGCGGCCGCAACAAAAGGCGTCAGTGGTGTGGCCGCGCCGAGTGCGAACCTGTTCGGCCGCGTCAGCCCGACCACCGCGGCGCATGTGGCTGCCGACTTCCCCGATGACCTGTTGGTGCTGGATGGCGGCGCGTGCGAGGTGGGCATCGAATCGAGCATCGTCGACTGTCGCGGTACCGCGCCGGTGCTGCTTCGTCCGGGGATGTTGTCCAAAGAACTGATCGAAGCCGCCGCCGATCATGCTCTCGTGGATTCTGTTGATCAGAACTTGCGCGTGTCGGGCAACCTCGATTCGCATTACGCGCCGCGCGCGACCTTGCGGCTGATGAATGCGGCCCAGTTGCAGGCGGCATTGCAGGTGCTCGGTCCGGCTTTCTCCGGTCTGGCGGTATATTCCCACAGCATTCCGCCGGTTCTGCCACAGCCGGGCGGTTTGCGCTGGCGCACCATGCCAGCGCAGGCTCGGGCAGTCGCGCACGAATTGTTTTCGGTCCTGCGCGAGTTCGATTCGGCAAGGGTGAAGTTGATCTGGGTCGAGCAACCGCCGCCGGGATCTGAATGGGATGGCGTGCGTGATCGTTTGCAACGTGCGGCGTCCCCCTGAGTGGAAGCTAGCCGTTTCC
>JBBRID010000049.1:0-13884 GCA_038221635.1 Burkholderiales bacterium | reverse complement strand
AACCTGGCCGCCGTCTCGCAGCAGTTTTCACAAGGCAGCATTTCGAACACGTCCAATTCGCTGGACCTGGCAATCAGCGGTTCCGGATTTTTCCAGGTCACCGATGGCCAGAACCCGACCGTCTACAGCCGCAACGGCCAGTTCAAGATCGACAAGGATGGTTTCATCATCAACAACCAGGCCCTGAAACTGATCGGCTACCCGGCCGATGGTCAGGGCGTGATCCAGCCTGGGCGCGCCAAACCGCTGCAATTGCCAACCGCAGGCATTGCTCCGAAACCGACTGAGCGCATCACGATGGAGCTGAATCTCGACTCGCGGGTTGCCTCCACCGAGCAGGATCCAACATTCCCGGCAATCGTTTTTTCGAACCCGGATACCTACAACAACTCGACCTCGGTGACGGTGTTCGATGCCAAGGGACAAGACGTAGCACTGACCTACTATTTCCAGAAGGCCGAGAGCGTGACAGACGCGACCACGACGCCACCGACGGTAACCAACGCCGACACGTGGAATGTTTTCATCACCGCGAATGGTGCGCCGCTGTCCGGCACCGACGCTGCACCGAATCCTTCGTTGCAGATCGCCTTCGCGTCGAATGGTGGATCCCCAGTCTTTACCCCCGCAGCGGTCGCACCAGCCACGGCGCCGACGATCGACATTCCGGCTTCGACCAACGACGCCGGCGCAGCGACCCTGCCGATCACTGGGGTGTCGCTCGCGTTCACCGGTATGACGCAATACGGCGCGAAATTCGGCGTCACAGACATTGCCCAGGACGGTTACGCGCCTGGACAGCTCACCGGCATCTCTATCGAACCGAACGGCATCGTGCTGGCTCGTTATTCGAACGGCCAGTCGAAGCCCGGCGGTCAGATCGAAATGGCGAACTTCCGCAATCCGCAAGGTCTGACGCCGCAGGGCGGCAATACCTGGACACGAAGCGTGACCTCGGGAGATCCGCTGGTCGGTGTACCGGGCGACGGCAGTCTGGGCGCCTTGCGGGCCGGCGCGCTCGAAGAGTCCAACGTCGATCTGACCGGCGAACTGGTCAACATGATCACCGCTCAACGGGTCTACCAGGCCAATGCGCAGAGCATCAAGACGCAGGATCAGGTGCTGCAGACGCTGGTCAACCTGAAGTGACGGCGAAGCCGTTGCATTGAATCGAACACATGCATTGCACTGAAAGCCGAACCGGAGCCTTTCCATGGATCGGATGATTTATCTGTCGATGGCCGGTGCTTCGGCCATGCTCGATCGCCAGGCGGTGTTGGCAAACAACCTTGCCAACGTATCCACGACCGGCTTTCGCGCCGAGCTGCATGCTTTCCGATCGGTACCGGTCGAAGGCAGCGGCGCCAGCACACGGGTCTACGCCCTGGAGACTTCGGCCGGCTACGACCCGACTGAGGGGCCGCTGACCGCAACCGGCCGCAGCCTCGACGTCGCGATGAAGGGCAATGCCTGGCTCGCGTTGCAAGGACTCGACGGGACCGAAGCGTATACGCGCGCTGGCGCATTGACCGTGCGCCAGGACGGCACGCTGGTCAATCATGCCGGTCTGGTGGTGATTGGCCAAGGTGGTCCGATTCAGGTGCCACCCAACAGCGCGGTCAGCATCGGCAACGACGGCACGGTGAGTGCGGGTTCAGCCACCGAGCAGCCCAGAGAGGTCGGCAAGCTCAAGCTGGTCACGCCGAATGCACCGCTACAACGTGGCGACGACGCACTGTTTCGCAGTGCGGGTGGCGGTGCCCTGGCCGCCGACCCCACGGCCGAAGTGCAGGGTGGCGCGCTCGAAGGCTCGAACGTCAGCCCGGTTGGCGCGATGGTCGCGATGATTTCTGCTTCGCGTCATTTCGAGTCCCAGATGAAGCTTTTGCATACCGCCGAAGCCGACGAGAAGGCGGCGGCCCAGCTGCTGTCGATCGGATGAGCCGTTCCGGTTCAGCTCAGCGTGAAGCACCGCGCCGACGGCACCGCATGTCAAGTTACCCAGGAGTCCAGCGATGATCCGCTCTCTTTCAATTTCGAAGACCGGCATGGAAGCGCAACAGCTCCAGCTGGATACGATTGCTCACAACCTTGCGAACGTCAGCACCAACGGGTACAAGCGCTCACATGCCGTATTCGAGGATCTGATGTACCAGAACCTGCGTCAGGCCGGCAGCAAAAATGGCGGCGAATCGAGCTTGCCAACCGGCCTGCAGGTCGGACTCGGCACCCGTGCGGTGGCAACTGCGCGGCAGTTCAGCCAGGGCAACCTGCAGCAGACCAGCAATCCGCTCGATCTGGCCGTGCTTGGCCAAGGCTTCTTCGAGGTGCAGATGCCCGACGGCACCGCAGGCTATACGCGGGACGGTTCGTTCCAGGTCAATGCACAAGGCCAGCTGGTCACCAACGGCGGCTACACAGTCAACCCGGGCATCACGATTCCGCCGAATGCGCAGAGCATCAGCGTCGGTAGCGACGGTACGGTCAGCGTCACCTTGCCTGGTCAGGCCACGGCGCAGGCGGTCGGGCAGATACAGCTCGCCAATTTCGTCAATCCGGCCGGTCTGGAGCCCAAGGGGCAGAACCTGTTTACCGAAACCGCGGCGTCGGGAAACCCGAATCTGGGCGCGCCGGGGCAGAACGGTCTGGGCGGTTTGCGCCAGGGCTTCATCGAGACATCGAACGTCAACGTGGTCGAGGAACTGGTCGCGATGATCCAGACCCAGCGTGCCTACGAACTCAACTCCAAGGCGATCCAGACAGCCGACCAGATGCTGGCCAAGCTGAGTCAGACATGAAATCCATTTCCACCACGACGGGGACGCTGGCGAGCCTCGCGCTTTGCCTCGTGCTCGGTGCCTGCGAGACCGTCAATCCAAGACCCAAGGTCGATCTGGCGCCCACGCTATATGTGCGGCCGGAGCCTATCGCCGTGGCTCCGCTCAACAACGGCGCCATTTTCCAGACATCGCAATACCGACCGCTGTTCGAGGATCACCGCGCGCGCCTGGTTGGCGACGCCCTGACGGTGCGAATCTCGGAGAAGGTATCCGCCACCCAGTCGAGCACCAGCTCGATCGACAAGAGCGGCAGCATCAAGGCCGGCATCAGCGCCTTGCCGTTCTTTTCTTCCAACTCGTTCAACCGCGCCAGCGCCAGCGGCACGTCAGAGAACAAGTTCGAAGGCAAGGGCAGTACCGAGAACAGCAACGATTTCTCCGGCACCATCACCGCCATCGTGACTGAGGTCTTGGCGAACGGCCATCTGGTGATCGCGGGTGAAAAGCAGGTCGGCGTCAACCACAATGTCGACATCCTGCGCTTCACCGGCCAGGTGGATCCGCGGGCCATCCAGCCGGGCAATCTGGTCGCCTCGGCGCAGATCGCCAATGTCCGTATCGAGAACCGTGGCCGTGGCGCTCAAGCCGATGCGCAAGGAATAGCTTGGTTGGCACGCTTCTTTTTAAGCGTTCTTCCGATTTAAGTTTCCCGAGAATGAGCAACAGCCACTCACGCTGTTGCCATGAACTCCCCAAGCCAATCCCGTCAATCCGATCGACCAGGCCGCGCCGCCGAGGTGCTGCTTCGTGTCTTGATCGCACTCGCCATGGTCGTTGCCAGTGCAGCGCTCTGGTGGCCCTCGCCTGCGCAAGCCGCGCGGATCAAGGAAGTGGCCTCGGTTCAGGGCGTGCGCAGCAACCAGCTGGTCGGCTACGGGTTGGTGGTCGGCCTGGACGGCACGGGTGACCAGAGCACCTCGGCGCCATTCACCTCGCAGAGCATCCAGGCTTTGCTGCAGCAGATGGGTGTCACTGTCCCGGCCGGCACCACGATGCAGTTGAAAAACGTCGCATCGGTGCTGGTCACCGCGCAGCTGCCGGCCTTCGCCCAGCCCGGACAGACCATCGATGTCAGCGTGTCGTCGCTTGGCAATGCCAAGAGCCTGCGCGGTGGCACCTTGATCGCCACGCCGTTGAAAGGTGCAGATGGTCAGATTTATGGCTTGGCTCAGGGCAATCTGATCGTCAGCGGCGCCGGTGCGTCCGCCGGTGGCAGTCAGGTCCAGATCAATCACTTGAGCGCCGGCCGGATCCCCGACGGTGCCAGTGTCGAACGCGCGGTGCCGACCCCATTGAATCAGGGCAACAGCCTGCAGCTCGATTTGAATGCGAACGATTTCAACACCGCCCGCGAAGTCGCCAAGGTGATCAACGCCAAGATGGGTGATGGGGTCGCCGAAGCCATCGACGGCCGTGTGGTCCGGGTCCGCATGCCCGATGCAAGCAGTTCACGCGTCGCCTTCATGGCTGATATCGAGAATCTCGAGATCCAGCGTGCGGTGCCGGCGGCCAAGGTGGTAATCAATGCACGCACCGGGTCGGTGGTGATGAACAAGGCGGTCACGCTGGCATCGTGCGCCGTTGCGCATGGCAGCCTGTCGGTGACGATCAGCACCACGCCGATGGTGAGCCAGCCAAATGCGCTGGCGGGCGGCCAGACCGCAGTTGTCGAAAAGTCCGACATCACGATCAAGCAGGAACCCGGTGCATTGATCGCCTTGTCGGAAGGTACCAGCCTGGCCGAGGTGGTCAAGGCACTCAACTCGCTGGGCGCGACACCGCAGGATCTGCTGGCGATATTGCAGGCGATCAAGTCGGCAGGCGCGCTGAATGCCGATCTGGAGGTGATCTGATGAAACTTGCGCTGCCCCTCAGCACGCTGGAGAACCGTGGCGGATCGACATACCGCGCGGCGACAACGGCGCTGGCTGGTGATGCCCGCGGCACCGACGCGCTGAAAGCGGCTGCGTCACGCAATCCCAAATCGGCGATCAAGGACGCAGCCAAGCAATTCGAGGCCCTGTTCATGCAGGAGTTGATGAAAAGCATGCGCAAGGCGACGCTCGCCAGCGGCATGCTCGAGAACGAGGGCAGCAAGATGGGCACCGAGATGCTCGATCAGCAGTTCGCGACGCAGATGACCGGCATGTCCGGCGGATTGGCCGCCGCGATTGCGCGCCAGCTGGAACGTCAGATGGGCGGCGGCAAGGCCGAACTGACACCGCCGCCGGTCGAGAAGGCCGGCAGCAACGACATCGCGACGCCCGAGGAACTGGCCCGCGCTGCGGCCGCGGCAGGTACCGGCATGAAGCAGGCCGATTTCGTCAACCAGCACAGCGTCGCCGCCGATGCCGCCGAAGCGGTCACTGGCATTCCGGCCAGCTTCATGGTGGCGCAGGCTGCGCACGAATCGGGCTGGGGTCGGCGCGAAATCAAGAACGCCGACGGCAGCACCTCGTTCAACATCTTCGGCATCAAGTCGACTCCGAACTGGACCGGCAAGACCGCAGAGGTCACAACCACCGAATATGTGCGTGGCAAACCGCACAAGCAGGTGGCGAGTTTCCGATCGTACGGTTCATACGAGGAGGCGTTCAAGGACTACGCCCGACTGATGAAGAACAGCCCGCGATACAGCCAAGTGGTCAATAACGCCAGCAGCGCCCAGGGTTTTGCACAGGGATTGCAGCGGGCGGGCTATGCCACTGATCCGGCCTACGCCGCCAAGTTGACACGGGTCATCAACACCACGCTGCGTTTGCAGCGGGTGTTGACCTGATTGCCGATTCATCCGTCAACAGACGCTTAGAAGATGGCAGTCAGCTCATTGATGTCGCTCGGCGCGCAGGCGATGTTCGCCAACTATGCGGCGCTGCAGACCACCGGCAACAACATCGCGAATGCGAATACCGACGGTTATTCGCGGCAGCAAGCCGAGATGGAGACGTTGCCGGCGCAGAGCAGTGGATCCGGATTTTTCGGTCGCGGCGTCAATGTCACGACGGTGACTCGTTTGCACAACCAGTTTCTGACCCGCGAAGCCGCGGCAACCCGATCCGCCGCCGCCGCTGATGAAGCGCTGAGCAAACAGTTGCAGCAGCTCGAACTGGTGTTCCAGACTGGCGAGGCCGGGCTCGGCCATGCGGTGGGCCAGTTGCTCAATTCGTTTGCCGATGTGGCCAGCAAGCCGCAGGACATTTCTTCGCGGCAGGTGGTGCTGGCCAGGGCCGACGAATATGCGGCGCGCTTTCGCGTCGCCAGTGAGCAGTTGGCTGCCGTGCAGACGGGTGTCAACCAGGATTTGAAGGGTTCGGTCAACTCGGTCAACGGCTTGACGAAGCAGATAGCCAACCTGAATCAGCAGATTTCCACATTGTCCGCCTCGGGTCACAGCCCGAACGACCTGCTGGACCTGCGCGACAGCACGTTGTCCAAGCTCAGTGAACTGCTGCAGATCAATACCGTCGCTGGCGACGACGGCTCGGTGAGCGTCTTTCTGAGCGGCGGCAAGACGCTGGTGCAAGGCAATACCGCGGCACAGCTGACGATGGTGCCCGACAGTTTCGATCCGTCACGATTCCAGGTGGCGATCCGTACCGGTAACGTCGAGCATGAGTTGCCGGCCAACATGTTGACTGGTGGCTCGATTTCGGCTCTCGTGGCATTTCAGAACCGGGATCTGGTCGACGCGCGCAACCAACTCGGTCAGCTGGCGCTTGCAGTGGGTGATCAGCTGAATCGCCAGCAGTCGCTCGGGCTCGATCTGAACGGTCAGGCCGGCGGCCCGCTGTTGCACATCGCTTCCCCGCAAGTGCTGGCGGCTGCCAAGAATACCGGTGGCGCCACGATCTCTGTGACCGTCGCGGCCAGTTCTCAGGTCCGTGCCAGCGACTATGAACTGGCACGGGACAGTGCCGGCAACTATTCGTTGCGTCGCCTGTCCGACAACCATCTCTTCGGCCCACCTGAAATTGCTGCGCTGACGCCCGCCGTGCTGGCCGCTGGGTTGCAGGTCGACGGCCTGACGATCCGGCTCGAGAGTGCGGTAGAGCCTGCCGCCGGCGATCGGTTCCGATTGCTGCCGGTCGCAGCGGCAGCGCGTGAGATGTCGCTGGTGATGACCGATCCGCGCGGCTTGGCAGCTGCTTCGCCGGTCAGCGCCTCGGCGGCGGTTGAAAATCGCGGCACGCTGGCGATCGATCGCCTGGCGGTGTTGTCGCCGATCAGCTCACCGGTTATCGACGTGTTGTTGCGCTTCGACCGCGATCCGGCGACTCAGGCGACCACCTACACCTACAGCACCGACGGCGGTGCGACCTTCTCAGCTACACCACAAACGCTGTTGCCGAACCAGCCGATCACCTTCCCGGTCGGATCGAGCAATCTGCAATGGAGCCTGAGCGTGACCGGCACTCCGGCGATCGGCGACACCGCGCTGATCCGCCAAACCGCCATGCCCTCAAGCAACAACGGCAATGCAAATGCCATGCTGGGGCTGCGTGACTCGATGATGATCGGCGCCCAGGTCGACAACCGGACTGGTGCGCTCAGCTACAGCGGCAGCAGCTTCAGCGATGCTTATGCCGGCATGTTGTCGGAGTTTGGCGTGCGGGTGCAGACGGCCAAGGCGGTGGCCCGGCAATCCTCGGTCGTCGCTGAATCGGCGAAGAGCCTTGCGTCGAATACCTCGGGCGTCAATCTCGACGAGGAGGCCGCGCGAATGATCCAGTTTCAGCAGACCTACCAGGCGGCGGCGAAGATGCTGCAGGTCGCTCAGGCCTTGTTCGATTCGATGCTGCAGGCAACGTCGCGATGAGCGCGCAGCCGCCGGGCGTGATCCCGTCTTTTTGAAGGTGAGCGATGAGAGTCAGTACCGCAAACAGTTATGACATCGGGGTCAACGCATTGCAGCGCCGGCAAGGCGAGCTTGCCGAGGCGCAGACCAATTTGACGACCGGCAAACGAGTCAATCGCGCCAGTGACGATCCGGTGGCCGCCGCCCGCGCTGAACGCGCGCTGACCGGTGAAGCCAGAGTGGCGACCGATGAACGCACCGTCGAGGCGAGCAAATCGATCATGATGCAGACCGAAGGCGCGCTCGGCGAAGCCGGCGAGTTGCTGCAGCAGGCTCGGGAAATTATCGTTGCGGCGGGCAACGCCACCTACGGTTCGCTGGAGCGCCAGAACATGGCCGAGCAACTGAAGCAGATACGCTCCCAGTTGTTCAATATCTCGAACCGCTCCGACGGTGCTGGCACCTATCTGTTCGGCGGCCAGGGTGCGGGCGAGAAACCCTTCGTCGATTCGCGGCCGCAAGTCGGCACCGTACTCGAGCAGACCGGGGTTCGATATGTCGGGGCCGCCGGTAGTTCGATGACCGATGCCGGCAGCAACTTGCCGTTGGCGCTCGACGGTTCGGTGATCTGGACCAGCGCTCGCACCGGCAATGGCGTCTTCGAGTCGCGATCGCTCAGCGCCAACCCTGGCGCCTGGATCGAGCCCGGGCAGGTTGTCGATCCGACACTGCTGAGCGGTGGCAGCTATTCAATGGTCTTCAATTCCGCCACCCAGGCCTTCGACATCACCAATACGAGCACGGCGACAGTACTTGCGTCGCAGCCCTTCGTGTCGGGTGAGACGATCGAATTCGACGGCATGTCGTTGACCATCAATGGTGCACCGAACGACGGTGAGGGGTTCGAGATCGTCCCGTCGGTTGCCAGGCTAAATGTCTTTGGCAGCCTTGACAAGGCGATTGCGGATCTGCAGGCCGGGTTGGGCAGCGCCGCGATATCGCAGGCGGTCAGCGACAACCTGCGCAACATGGATTCGGTGTTGGGCGGCCTGCGGGCTGCGCGTGCACGCACCGGCGAAGCACTGCAGAGAATCGACAACGCCACCAACCAGCTGGCGTCGGAAAAACTCTATCACCAGACCGAGCGGGCCGGTGCCGAAGATCTCGACATGATCGCCGCGATCTCCGAGTTCGAGAACAAGCAAACCGGCTACGATGCAGCGTTGAAATCGTATTCGATGGTGCAGCGCATGTCGCTGTTCCAGTACATCAGCGCCTGAACCCGCCCGCAGCATGCTCGGCTGCCGCTGCGGTGGTGTCGGGCAGAGAGGAAAGCCGTGTTCGACATCGCCATCCTTGGTCAGGTGGCCCTGGGGTATTCGCCGTTCATCGACCGCAATCGCAGCGTCACGGCGACCCGGTTGACGGTCTTCGCGCTGCGCCAGGGTGCCGATCTGGATGCGGCCGAACTGCTGCATGCCGTAGCTGGTGTGTGGCCGGCCGGCGGTGCCCGCGTGTCTCTCAACGTGACTTCGGAACCCTTGCTTCGCAACCTGCTCGGTTCAGGGTTGCCCACCAATGTGATGGTTGAGGTTCCGGCCTTCATGGCGGTTGACGAGGCAAATGTCGATTCGATCCGGCGCTTGCACCGCGAAGGTGTCACGCTGCTGATCAAGGGCCGGCCGTTGTCTGAACTGCCGCGCGCCATCCTGCCGTGTTTCAAATACTCGATCATCGATCTGAACGATGACCGCCGGATCGGCGATCGTGCGGCGCCGCAGCCAGGCATCGTGCGCAGCATCTCGCACGTGCAATCGGGTGTCAGGACGATGGCCGACATGGAAGCCAGCTTTCGCCGTGGCGCCGCTGCGGTACTCGGCTGGCCGTTCGACGACCTCGGCGGCGAGCCGCCCGACGATCCAAGCCGCAGCGCCGTTCATCCGGCCCTGCAGGTGATCGTCGATCTGATCGGTCAGGTTGATCGAGGCGAAGACATCGAGAGCCTGGAGCAGTCACTCAAGCACGATCCGTCGCTGGCCTACAAGCTGATGCGCTACATCAACTCGGCCGCCTTCGGTTTCCAGATCGAGATCGCGTCGTTTCGTCATGCGATCATGTTGCTCGGCTACCAGCGGCTCAAGCGTTGGCTGGCGTTGTTGCTGGCGACAGCGAGCAAGGATGCAGACATGCAACCGGTGATGTTTGCTGCGGTGCGCCGCGGCATGTTGATGGAGGAACTGACTCGCGCCTCGTCGGAAGAATCGATTCGCGATGAGATCTTCATCTGCGGCGTGTTTTCGCTGCTCGACTGCATGTTTCGCCAGCCGTTTGCCGAACTGCTGCAATCGATCCCGGTGGCCGACCGGGTGCGTCAGGCGCTGGTCGACGGCAGCGGCCCGTACATGCCGTATCTCGAGCTGGCACGGGCGATCGAGTCCGAATCGCGCAGCGACTATCTGCAGGCTGCCGAGGGGCTGATGATGGGCGAGACCGAGATCAATCGCGCCGTGTTGCGCTCGCTCGGCACTGCCATTCAGCTGGGTTGATGTCGGACTACCACACGATACCTGCGCCGGCCGCTGCTGCAGTAAGCGGTGACGTGGTCAACGAACTGATCCGGCTGCAATGGCAGTCACCGTTCCCGGTTTACCTTCTGAACCGGGCGTTCCGCCTTGTCGATGTCAATCCCGCATGTCTGGCCATGTTGGGCTACCCGCGTGACCGGTTAATCGGCCGGGATCCGATCGAACTGCAGCCGAAAGAAGACCATGCGCAGGTCCTGGCGGGGCGCAAGCGCCAGATCGAGGAGACGGCTGGCGCTGCCGATGTGGTGCCGGTGCTGTCCGAGCAGCGCCTGCTCGACGTGCAGGGCCGCGAGCGCTGGGTGCGCACGTCGTTCCGCGTGCTGCGCGATGCCACCGGGGAAGTGTTCTACCTCGCCATGTTGCAGGATACGACGGCCGAACACGTCGCCCGCGAACGCGCCGATCGATCCGCGCGGGAGCTGGACGACTGGTTCGTGCTCAGTCCATTCGGTATGGTCCTATACGACGAGGCGGGTCTGCTGGTCAGGACCAATCCGGCTTTCGAGCACCTGATCGGCCCGTTGCCGATGATGCTCGACGAAGCACCGGTCAGCCTGCAGCACCTGCTGGCCTGGGATGACCGGGCGCGCCGAAGCACCGATCAACGGCAGATGCCGATGTTGCAGCCAGGGGGCGCCCCACTCGTCTCGCAGGGCTGGCTGACACTCGCTGACGGCAACCAGCGCCACTTGCGTGCCACCGTGCGTTCGTACCGCACCTTCGAAGGCGAACAGCGCTTCATGGCAGTCGTCGAGGACCGCAGTGCCGAGGAAGAACGCGATTTGGCTCAGGTGCAGATCGGCGCGCTGATGGATACCGCGGGTGTCGGTCTGGCAACGTTCCAGGAATCTTCGGGCTGGGTGCGGCAGCGCATCGGCAGCGCGGCGGCCGGGCCGGCAGGCGTTGCCGCGCCGGGGGCAACAGACAAGGCCAAGCCGATCTCCGCCGCACTGCAATCGATCAGTCGCGACATCGTATTGCCCGAATCGCTGTCCGAATACGAGCGGCTGCAGCATGCGCTTCGCCATGCGCAGCAGGCCGAGGTCAGGTATGCGATTCGGCACCCCGAACTCGGCAGCCGCTGGCTGCTGACGCGGGTCGAGCCTGCTACGCTCGCATCGGGCAAACGCACGACCTCGGTCGTTACCCTCGATATCACCGAGCAGCAGTTGACGCAGGCACGAAGCGAGCAGTTGCTGCGCGAGGTCAGCACCATTCTGGAGAGCAGCACGGCCGGCATCGCCTATGTCCGTGGTGCCGTGCTGGTGCGTTGCAACCGCCGCTTCGAGGCAATGCTCGGCCTGCGCCGTGGCCGCGTTGCTGGCAGCACAGTCCACGAGATCTTCGCGCGTCAGCCCCAGGCACGTCGAGTGCTGGGCGATGCGATGACGGCCCTCACTGCGGGTAAACGCTTCGAGACCGAGATCGAAGTCGCTCCCGATCAGCAGAGGCCGACCCGAGCGCGAAAGTGGTATGCCTTGTCGGTTCGCCGCACCGGGGCGCCGGGCGATCAGGTCGAGGTGATTGCGGTGTTGTCGGACATCACCCGTCTGAAGACCCAGCAGGCGGAACTCGAACGCCTGGCGCGCGATCGCGAATTGATGTTCAGCCTGTCTGAAGTAGGCATTGCATTTGTCCGCCAGGGATGCATCCAGCGTGCCAACGAGGCCCTGGCGCAACTGACCGGCCGCAGCGTCGAGGAACTGTTGTTGTCACCGCTGTCGATCCTGTTCATCGACGGTGCCACCTATGAACGCCAGTGGGCGATCGAGGAGGCAGCCTTGCGTCAGCATGGACGCTGGGTGGGTGAGCGCCAGATTCGGCGGGTCGACGGCCGGCTGATCTGGGTCCAGGTCAGCCTGCGTCTGGTGCACGAAGGGGATGCGACCGCCGGAATGATCGCAGCTTATGTGAATGTCGATGATCGCCACCGCGCCGAGCAGGTGGTTGCGCTGCAGGCCGAACGCACCCGGGCGATTCTCGATTCGGTGCTGGTTGGCATCGTGACTGTGGGCCCGCGCGGTATCGAGTGGATGAACCGCTCGGCGCGCCGGATGTTCGGCGGTGATCTGGTCGATTTTCTGAACCATTCGATCGCCACGGTCGCGACGCCGGACCCGGAGCACCCGTTTCGTCAGACCCACTATTTGAACGAACTGGTCGAAGGCGAGGCCGAAACCTTTGAATGCCAGGTCAAGGCGCGCGATGGCAGGCAATTCTGGGTCGTCGGCAACGTCGTGGCCACCGGACGCGACGCCACTGGGCGTCAGCTGACCTATGCGCTGCTCGACGTCGAGCGGCGCCGGCTCGCCGAGGCGAGGATGTCGCATGCCCAGGCGTCGCTGCAGCGGCTCATCGAGGCTGCGCCGCTTGCGATCAGCCTGCTCGACGCGCGCAGCCTGAAGGTCTTGCAAGTCAATCAGACGGCCGCAGCGAGCGTCGGTCGGGCCGGGGGCGATCTGGTCGGATTGGGGCCGGAAGAGATCTTCCCTGCCGAGTTGGCCGCCCAGCGGCGTGCCGACATGATGGATGCGCTGGCGTCATCCGAAGTGACGCAACGCGAATATCGCTACGAACGGGGCGAAGACTCGCGGATCTGGGATGCGCGCTATCTGCCGCTGGCGACCGTCGCCGGGCAGGCGCCGACCCAGTTGTTGCTGGTGGCGACCGACGTCACCGAGCAACGGGCCGCGCAGCAGGCCAAATTCGATGCCGCGATCAGCCAGCGCGAGATGCTGGTCAAGGAAGTACACCACCGCATCAAGAACAACCTGCAAGGCGTTGCCGGCCTGCTGCAGCAGATCGCGCAGCGCAAGCCCGAGGTGGCGCCCGCCATCGCCGAAGTCGTGGCGCAGGTCCAGGCCATCGCGCAGGTCTATGGGCTTCAGGTCGGCGTCGGTGGGCCGTTGCGCATCAAGGCATTGGTCGAGTCGATCACGGCATCCGTCCAGCGCACCTTTGGCTGCCAGATGAACCTGTCCATCGTCGGCTCGTCGCCCGGCGCCTGGGCCCTGCCGGAGGCAGAATCGATACAGGTGGCCTTGACGATCAACGAGTTGCTGACCAACGCAGTCAAGCACAGCGCCGGTCTGGCCCGTGTTGATTGCACGCTCGAAGTGGCCGAGTCTGAAGTCAGGATCGTGATTGCCAATCTGGGCCGGCTGCCCGACGGATTTGCGCTGAGCCGTTTTCCCGGCGGTGTCTCCGGACTTGGCCTGGTGCGGGCGCTGCTGCCGCGGCGCAGTGCGGTTTTCACGCTCGAGCAGCAGGGCGACGAGGTCGAGGCGACGGTGACGCTGGTGCCGCCTGGCGTCACCCGGCTGGATACCGCCTGAGGTTGCGGCAGGCGGATTTACTGCCGATCAACTTTTTTCGGGAATGTCGCATCAGCACGAATCCCGCTGGCTGTTCAGTGTCTGCGGATTTTGCAACAATGCGTCTTGTTGCTCGGTGATGTGACAAACAGGCTGTGACCCGAGGATTGACAGGGGCCGAATGGCAAACAAGGGCAAGATCCTCGTGGTGGATGACGACCGGCTGGTACTTGCCACGCTGGCGCACGGCCTGTCGCAGGCTGGCTACCAAGTCATCGATACCGACAATGGCGACGACGCCATTCTGCTGGCGCGCGAGCACAAGCCTGATCTGGCGTTGCTCGACATCC